>JBQTIK010000042.1:0-5363 GCA_052388195.1 Nitrososphaerota archaeon
GGTGTTCCCTTTTGTGGAACTAGTATGTTGATTGGGCATTCTTCTGGATTTAGCTGTGCAAGAGCAAGACCAAGCTCAAGCCTTTGCATTCTGGATTCTCCCATGCCAAGAATTCCACCACAACAAAGCTCTAGACCATTTTGTTTAACTATCCTTGCAGTATCAATTCTATCTTGGTATGTGTGTGTAGTGCATATTTTTGAAAAGAAACTTTTAGCAGTCTCTAAATTGTGATTGTATCGTTTGATACCAAGCTCTTTGAGTCGTTTGGCCATGTTATCGGTGATAAATCCAAGGGAACAATTCACCTCAATGCCAACCTCAGAGTTTACTTTTTCTACAATTTTGCAGATTTCCTCAAAGTAACGTTCTGATGGTCCGCGCCACGCACAAACAAGGCAGAAGCTTTTTGCCCCACCGTCTTTTGCTTTTCTTGCATTATCTACTATAATTTCAGCCGGTAGTAGTTTGTAAGTATCAATGCCTGTTTTGTAAAACCCTGATTGTGAACAAAACGTACAATCTTCAGGGCAGTTGCCTTTTTTTGCGTTGATTAGAGTTTCTACGTCAACCATATTTCCATTAAGTGTTCGAGTTATTTCATTTGCAGCATAAGATAGAAATTGTAATGATTCATCTGAGATATTGATAAGTGAAACTGCTTCGTCTGTGGTAATCTTTTGTCCTGACAGAACTTTTTTCTTGCATTGCATAATAAAAGTCTGTTCTGGATTCACAGTGTTTGTTTTTTGAATCTATTAATTAAGATTATTGTAATTGTAAACCGCAAAAATCCATCAAGTTTACGCTTTTTTGTCTAACACCCAATTTATCATTTAGATCACTTTATCATCGTTGGACAAATGTGTCCGTGTTCAGCTCTGTACTTATGTCCACACTTGTTGCATATAACAAACTCTGGTGATACAGTTGTTCTTTGGCATGTGTGGACCTCGCCCACTTGCAGAATCTTCTTACAATTTGGACAAACACGAATTTGTGGCATGAATGTTCTCTATATGTGATATAAGAAGAGGTGTAATGTTAAGCTTGATGAGTTGAAAACGGTTATACACTATACTTAATTAGCACTTTTCTGCAGCCTGTTCATGGCTTCTAAAAGACGATCTAAAAGATCAAGAAGACAAGCTAAGCCGGCTCCAACACGCAAGCAAATGATCACAGCTCACGCAGCCGCTAACAAAGCTAAGCGAGAACGTGACATGGCAAGAAGAGAAGGAAGGCGACTGAAAGTTTCCATCGCAGTAAGAAACCGACAGATTAGAGAGCTTGCAATGAAACTTAGAAGAGCACGAAGACGATAGTTGTCTAAACTTCCTTCGTGACTTTTTTTATTGTATCGATGGCACCATCAAGTAAAAAGTCAAGTTCATTTACAGAAATTGCAAGTGGTGGTACAAGCATAACTATGTGCCCCAGCGTTCGTAGGTATATTTTGTGTCTCTTCGCTTCGACAAAAATTTTCTTAGGTATTGATTTTTCTGGTTTGAGTGGAGTTTTTTTCTTTTTATCACTTACAAGCTCGATTCCCATGAGCATTCCTTTGTGTCTTACGTCTCCTACCAGCAACAAATTTTTGATTTCATCAATTCTTGTTTCAAAATGTCTTGAATTTCGTTTGATCTTTGAAATTAGCTTGTTTTTCTCATACAATTCAAGATTTGCAAGGGCGGTTGCAGCAGCAAGAGGATTTCCTGTAAAGGTATGACCATGAAAGAAATGCCTCATCTCCTTATAGTTGCCAAGAAATGCATCATAGATTCTTTTGTTTGTCAGAGTTGCTGACAGAGGCAAGTAGCCGCCTGTGAGCATTTTTCCATACGAAACAATGTCTGGCATGCTGTCTTGAGACACATACTCTATAAACGATCCTAACCGTCCAAAGCCTGTGGCAATCTCATCGACAATAAACAGTACATTGTGCTTTTTACAAAGCTGACTCACCTTTTTTTGAAATTGCGGTGGATAAATTATAACGCCGCCTGCAACCTGCGCGCCACTTTCCATAACAAAAGCTGCAATATCATCTCTTTTTGAAAATGTGTCTTCTATTTTTTCAAGACAATAATTCTGATATTCTTTGAAAGTAAATCTAGTTGGCATTCTATATCTATCTGGCGTTGGAGTTCTAATTACAGGAAAAAGGAGCTTTTTGAATTTTGAAAAGAAAAATGGGATATATCCTATTGACATTGCGCCAACTGTATCTCCATGATATCCATTTTCTAGTGAAACAAGCTTGGTTTTATTTTTGATTCCCATGTTTTGCCAGTACTGAATGGCCATCTTTGTTGCAATTTCCATTGCAGTGGAACCGTCATCAGAATAAAACACCTTTTTCATTCCAGGTGAAATGCTAACGAGCTTTTCTGCTAGAATCTCTGCTTTGTCGTTTGTAAGATTAAACAGTGATGAATGCTGTAACTTTTTGGTTTGACATATCATGGCATTTACAAGTTCTTTTTTAGAATGACCCCAGACATTGCACCACATGCTTGCAACTCCATCAAGCAGCTTGTTTCCTTTAGAATCAATAAGCCACATTCCCTCGCCTTTTGTTATAACATCAAACTTTTTCCATTCTCTCATCTGTGTATATGGATGCCAAACAAAATCTTTAGAGTTCAATTAGTGCAAAGTCTGGTTTTGGCATTAATAATGGTACGCTGAACTCATAAGTGACAAGAGCAAATAATACCTATGAAGAGTTATTTTGTCGCTGGTACTGATACTGGTGTAGGAAAGACTGCCATTGCAGCTGGCATTGCAGGTTCTTTGCGTAAGCTTGGAATCAATGTTGGAATTATGAAACCAATTGCTACTGGTTATGCACAAAAAACAGGCTACAAATCATCAGACGTTACAATTCTAGCAGAGGCAGCAGGAATAAAAGATCCTGAAGAACTGATAAACCCAGTTTTTTTACCAATTCCAACATCACCTTATGATGCAACAAAACTTTTGTCAGTG
This sequence comes from Nitrososphaerota archaeon, assembly GCA_052388195.1. Taxonomy (GTDB): domain Archaea; phylum Thermoproteota; class Nitrososphaeria; order Nitrososphaerales; family Nitrosopumilaceae; genus JBBDNF01. Next base: position 2,992 of record JBQTIK010000042.1, read on the forward strand.
CCAATTGACATGCCATTAATTCTCACAAAATTCAAAAAATTGCTTTCTTTGCATGATGTGATATTAATTGAGGGAATAGGTGGTATAATGACACCAATTACAAAAAATTTTTTTGTTGCAGATATGATCAAAGCAATGACAATTGAAACTATCATAGTAACAAGAGCAACACTTGGGACATTGAATCACACGGTTATGACATGTAAGATATGCAAAGATTACGACATTAAAGTAAAAGGTCTTGTCATAAACAATTTTGATGATAGGGGAACCCCTGCAGAAAAAAGCGCCCCAACAACACTATATGAGCTCACAGGAATCAATATCATTGGAATAATACCTTTCATAAAAGATCTTAATCAGATTGATAAGATGATTGAAATGGTTAGCAAAAAGATAGACGTAAAATCGCTTATATCCTAAAAAGCTTCAACTTTGATTGCTTTTTGTTTGAGAGAAAGCCAATAATGTCGTTGATTATATTAGTAAAGTGCGTTTTTTCATTCTGATTAATGATGTATACTCTTGCTTCTAAAGGAAGAGCATTTTCTAGAACAAACCATATGTTGTCTTTATGTGGTTGGATTCTTGTAAGCTCAGCAACTTGTTTCTGTATGGATTGATGATCGTTAGTCTTTGGGAATGTTACAATTATAGCATCCTGTGGGGAAGAAGCAAGAGTTGTAACATCTGGTATGACCACATCTATTTCGATGCCTGTATGTGTCGTTTTTATTTGGCTTGGAATTAATGCAACAGTCAATAAGTAATGGATAAAGCTCTCTGCAAACGAAATTAAATTCTCAGATTTGTTACCTTCTAATTTCTCAAGCAAGGGAATGCACTCATTACATATTGCATTTAATGTCTCTGAGCTATTGCCTTGCGCAATATCTGATACTATTCTGTACTCCTTGTAGTTGTCAATTGCGTTGTATAGTATCTCTTTTACATCCAACTAAAGTAATGATGTTATGTCTTGTATTTTTTCTTTGCAAACTTGACTAGACCAAGCTTTTTCATCTCCTCAGATTCTTTGATTACGGAGTAGTGTTGTTTCTCCTTGTGTTTCCTGAGTTTTTTTTGTAAATCAGTAAATTCGTTAGCAAGTATTTTTATTGCATAAAGTCCTGCATTTGCTGCTTTGTTTACTCCTACAGTGACTACTGGCGAACCTGTTGGCATCTCAGATATGGAAAGAAGCGAATCAAGTCCACCAAAGGCAGAGAACTTGCGTTCTGGATTTCCTGATTTGTCATTATAAACCATTATTGGCACGCCTATTACAGGAATGACGGTATGAGAAGCAATCATACCTGGAAGGTGTGCAGATCCTCCAGCTCCTGCAATTATCACCTTGAATCCACTTTTTTCTGCATGTTTTGCATAGTCTGATAATCTAGTTGGTGTCCTATGCGCTGATACAATCTGATCCTCGTGTTTTAATCCAAATTCATCTAAAATGGTAGCTGCCCCATGCATAATTTTGCTATCAGAGCTTGAACCCATAATAATTCCAATCAGTGGTTTTTTTGAATAGCTCACAAGATCAAACAGAATTGAATTTTATTAAACCTTTAACTTCAGCAGCTTTTCTAATGAGGCTTTCAACGTCTTTTGTGTCTCTTATGTCTACTACATTGAAATGGCCCATCTTTCTTTGAGGTTTTGCCTCGTCTTTTTGATACATTTTGAGGTATAGGCCATCTATTTGTTCAATCTGTATTGGCTTGTATCTTCCACAGAAGTTCTTTGGTCCCAAAATGTTACACATTACGGTATAATGTATTAGATCTGTTTTGCCAAGCTCAAGTCCAAGTATTGCCCTTATGTGTTGTTCAAACTGTGAAGTTACACTTGACTGTAAAGTATGATGACCAGAGTTATGAACCCGGGGCGCTATTTCATTTATGAGCACTTTGTCATCCTGGGTTACAAACATTTCAATGCCAAAGACTCCGGCCCCATGCAACACTTCCATTGTTTTTTTGGCAACTCTTTTCGCATCGTCTGAAACTTTCTTGTTTACTCTAGCTGGTGCTATGGTCATTTCAAGTATGTTTTCAGTATGAATGTTTTCTACAAGTGGATATGTAGCAATTTGCCCTTTGGTGTTTCTTGCAGCTATTACAGATACCTCTTTTTGAAAATTGATAACTTTTTCAAGCATTGTTGGCCTTCCAGCAAATTGCTTGTAGGCTTCCTCTAATTGATCTGGTTTTTCTATTCTAAAATTTCCTCTACCATCATAGGCATCTCTTCTTGTCTTGAGCATCGCAGGATATCCAATGAATACAACCTTCTCTTTCAGGTCTGAGATTGATTCAATTTCTACAAAGTCTGCAACCGGAAGACCGTTTTCACGTAAGAAC
>JBQTIK010000043.1:0-2970 GCA_052388195.1 Nitrososphaerota archaeon
TTGGGTTTTTTGTTAGCTTTTTTAATAAAAGTGATGGTGTGTTTGAACCAATTACTATCAGTTCTGGTTTGAATTTTTTTTCTAACATGGTAATGGTTGATTCTATTATTTTTCTAAGCTGGGAAACAGATTTTGTGCCGTACGGAAAATTCTTCTGATCTGCGAAATAGATTATATCTGCAGCAACTTTTTTCTGGATAGCCTTTATGACAGAAAGTGAACCAAAACCAGAATCAAAGACCGCAATTTTTGCCATAAATTCCACCTAGACAAGCCAGATTTACATTTTGTGAGCTAAATTTAGTCTAATGTTGATCATAATATACACCTGACATTAAGAAGTAAGTTTTGAAGTACCTTGCATGACCGGCTTCGATAAAACCTGGACTCGACAAGAGAGTAGGGGTTTAAGCGAAAAAATACGTGAAACTGTAAAGCCACAGGGAGCCCTCAAACCAAGAATTGAAGGCGCTGTGAACAAATTACAGGGTCAAATATCGAAGATGGATTCTATGTTAGGAAAGTTAAGGGAAAGAGATGCCCAACTTTTCAAACGAATCGTAGCCGCAATGCAACAACACGATGCTAGTACAAGCAGAGTTCTGTCAAACGAGCTTGCAGAAATTAGAAAGGTCACAAAGATGCTAGGCAACGCCAGAATGGCACTGGAGCAAGTACAATTGCGCCTGACGACCATACATGATCTTGGCGATGCAATGGTAGCTATCGCACCGGCAATGGCAACTATGAAGGGACTCAAATCATCCCTTGGAAGGTTCATGCCAGAAGCAGATGCAGAGCTGAACTCCATGACCCAGACTCTTAACGGCCTAATGATGGATTCGTTAGCAGGCGGAGACTTTAGTGTAGAGTCTGATGTTTCTAGTGAAGAAACAGAAAAGATTCTGCAGGAAGCATCTGCAGTTGCAGAACAACAGATTGGCGATAGATTCCCATCAGTTCCATCACCCTCTGGAGTATCGTCACAATCAACATACGAGTAGGGGAGCTCGCAATGGGAAGACTGGCGAATACGTCCACTTTTTCTGTTTTTTCTTCAGAATCGATTCATCAAAAGGCGTAGACACGTCTTTAAAAATTGTAAAGACTCACTAACACCCATCTTTGACTTTCCATCATTTCTGTTGACAAATATGGAAGGAAGTTCAATACCCCTGAAGCCCATTCTCTTTAGGAGACACAAAATTTCAATTTGAAAGTCAAACCCATCTGATTTTAGCTTAGCAAAGTCAACTGAGCTTAGAACATTTTTTTTAAAAATTCTAAAACCACTCGTAGCATCTGATATGCCTAATCCACCACAAGTTCTTGCGAGTTTACATGCAAGAGAATGAAGAAATTTTCTATATGTACCCCACCCAACGATTAATCCTCCAACTACATGCCTACTAGCTATTTCAAAGTCATAGTTACGCATGGTTTGTAACATTTTGGGAATCTCTTTTGGATCATGGGAGTGGTCCGCATCCATCTGTATTACAAAATCTGGCTCAAACCTTTCCAATACGAACTTAAAGCCTTCTTTGTATGCGGAACCAAGACCTAGTTTTGCTTTCCTATGGATCACTGATATGATACCATACTTTTTGTTCAGCTCTTCAGCCACTTGACCAGTTCCATCAGGGGAGGAATCGTCTACTATAACTATGAAGATTTTCTCGGCAATTTTCCTAATTTCTATAAAAAGTTCCTCAATTAATCTAGGAAGCGTTTCTTTCTCATTGTATGTGGGTATCACAACTGCTAGTTTCATAGCTTGCCAGAATCTCTTTTGCCTTTAAAAATATAGCTAACCATTGATTCCATGTAAGGCGACCTGTTTGAGTGTTTTGTCTGCTTGGATGATATGAAGCTATGATGGTATATTCCTTATGATGTATTATTTTTCCATGGCTAAATTTGCACCCTTTGATATGTAATAGTTTACAACAAGAATCGAACGCAATTCTGCCAAGACAAATTATTACCTTTACGTTTTTCAAGATGAATAATTCTTCTTTTAGAAATGTAGCACAGTTATCAAGCTCTTCCTTTAATGGTTTGTTTTGTGGCGGTGCACATCTTACAGTTGCTGTGATGTATGCGTCTTTTAGACTAAAACCATCATCTGCTCTTTCACTTGTCGGTCTGGTCGCAAATCCAGTTTCATATAGTACTTTAGCTACCCAGTTTCCTGAACTATCCCCTGTAAACATTCGACCCGTTCTGTTACCACCATGTGCAGCTGGTGCAAGACCTACAAGTAGTAATTTTGCATTAATATCTCCAAATCCCGTAAGTGGTTTTCCCCAATACTTCTGATCGTTAAATCGTTTGACTTTTTCTTTTGCTACCCTACGAATGTAGGATGCTAATCGTGGACACTTTTTACACCTAATTATGGTGTAGTTTAACCGCTTGAGAGTTTGTAAATCACTCATTTAGCTTTGTTGGTCAAGGCGAGTCTGGTTTATTTTGGTAAAATACACTGATAGAAAAATGGCTGCCAGAAATGCTGTCAATGGCCAATGGAATTCTGGAAGCGATTTATCAGGAGAAACCATTTCGCCCCACTTGGTTGGACTTGGTATTTGTGAGAAATTGTAGGTTATTGCTTGTTGTGGCCAACTATAGACTCTATTAAACTGGGCATCATAAAATGCAAGATAAAAGCCATAGATATCGGATCGCCCAATAAGATCGGTTGGAATTTTAAATTCGTAGCTTGGATGGGGAGTAGTACTGTAGCGATCATTTGTATCCGATGTGCTACCTACTGCAATAAAGCCATCTACACCTGTAATCTCTTTCAAATTGCGTATCTTATTAGAATCTCCTTGATAAACAAACGATCTCTTTCCATCAAGTGTTGCCATAAAGCAATAGTCATTATCATCCAGCAAGACAGACTTGTTATTTTGTGTATCAAAACAAATCAACGTACTATCTGCTATTTTATTCAAATGTGTA
>JBQTIK010000044.1:0-1636 GCA_052388195.1 Nitrososphaerota archaeon
TGAGACTTGGCCATCTACAACGTCAAAAAATCCAGAAACTAAAACAAGTATTCCTCCTATGACAAAAGCGTATTCAAAATTCCATGCATATACAATTGCAGATACAAAAGCAAACGCTAAACCAACACCTGTCCAGAAGTTTGCTGACAGACCAGTAGCTGCAAATACTACACCAATTTTTTGCAGCGCAGGCTTCATACTTTCTCTGAAATTGTTAAGCATCTGAGTAGAACAACTCTGTCAATTATTTATATCATTCATGAACATCGTATCTTATACATGCCATTCAAGCGTGCTGAAATATTATGTTAGATTAGATTCTTTTCACATTGTGTATCAGTTTTTAGAAAATCCCAAAAACTAATTATTGCCAAAGTTTCATTGATTATACAGATTATCTTTTCTGAAACCTTTTCGGTACAAGATCAGAACTGCAAGGGCCTCAAATTCTCCAACAAGAATTAGAATACTTACATGTTGCATCCAACCATTTGTCAGATCGTTTACTATTGCAGTGGATACTGAGGGAATAAAGTCAAACCTGTTTTCATTTCCTGTGATTTTGTATGAGGATGGAGTAGCACCTTTGAGTATTTGTTCAAACTGCGCCTTTTCTGCATAGTAGAAAGTATTTGCTTTCTCAATTAATGATAATGATGCTGCAAAGAAAGATATGCTAAGAATGGTAATTACAAATGCGGCTTTACCCAACTTTCCTCTTGTAACGCTTGCCATCTGATTTTCAAACATATATCCAAATTTTCCAAGTTTTTTCTTTTTGGCAAGCACAAATAGTGTGAGTGCAACGACTGATAACACACCTGCACTACCTAACCAGTACTGCGACACATATGTATAGAAAAATATGCGCAGAGGCAAAAGCGAAGCTGTTAAGATCCCAAAAACAATTACTTTTTCCTTCAAGTCTTTTTTGTTAATTTGATACAATCCTATTTGATTGATGAACACTAAAATTTAAATTCGTTTTGTTGAAAGGACGTTATTTTAGTGGTTCTATGATTATTGGAATGCCAAGAGCTGCAAGTCTATCACAGCCATCTATTCCTCCCGCAGGATGAACCGTGAACAACAAATATTCTTCAGCGGGCGCGTTAAAGAAAATTGTGCCTTCCCATCCTGGCTGGTTGTCTAACTCTTTAATAGAATCTTTATGAACAAAAGAACCCATCTTGTTTGAATCTCCCTGAATTACATCATCGCCACTTGATGGATATGGAATGGGCTGTACTCCATCAGGCAAATCCACAAGATCGATTTGATGATTTGCATCTGCACTGCGAGCTGATCTAAACCATGGATTACAAACATCAATGTTTTCTACTAGCCAAACCCACTTTGGACGTTCCATTTTTGTAAAACCTATTTTCATTGTGGCAGAATCAAATGTATTTCCATCAACACACTCGTCTTGTATTTTGTAATCTACTTTGTATTGTTCTTTCTCATTTCCTGTATAATGAGCCTTTACGTAATAATCAGTCAGTCCATCATTACTAAAATCAAAGCTTCCACTATCTTTATCAGATATGTAAATTGGAGCGTGTTCATTGCCGAGAACAGTAAGGTCTGCACTAGAAGTTGATGTGACGCTTCCAATAAGTATTGCCGAAATTAG
>JBQTIK010000045.1:0-21024 GCA_052388195.1 Nitrososphaerota archaeon
ACTTGAATCAATGAATACTGTTAAATCAATTCAGATAGTATTTTAGAGAAATTTTATCTTGGTTTGGGATCTTTGCGATCTCAAAGCCTGCTGCATCTTTTAAAAATGATTTAGTTGCATCCATTCCCATCTTTGTTGTAAGCACATTTTTTTGATCACTTGCTGGATCCAAGCTTGAACCTCGTAGTTTTGGCATTATGATCAGATCCTTGTCTGCTTGGAATCTTGTAGCTATTGCATATTCTACCGCAATAGGATCACGTGGATCTATATCATCATCTACAACAATTGCAGTTTTCAAAGAACGATGAGCGGCAAAAGCAGCGTCAATTACTCTTTTTGGATCAGTCTGATTTTTTTTTGAAATCTGTATAACTGCATGAAGCCAGTTACATCCTCCCTCTGTCAATGCAACTTGCCTTGTTTGTGGTACTGTTTGCTTGACATTTCTGTTAAGCTTAGCCTCAATTGGCATTCCCATAAGTAATCTATGTTCTGCATAACCAGAAAGTATGTCATGAAATACAGGATTATTCCTAAAGTATAGGGTGTCAAGCTCAAAGACTGGTTGCTTACGTTTGAAATCATAAGTACGTAGCATCTCTACCATCCATTCCTTGTGAGTTTTATCTTTAAGAATACGACCTTCCATTACAATTTCAGTATCTGATGGAACACTCAGCCCAGAATAGGGACATTTAGTTAAAGTAAGTTTCTGACCTAGTAAGGCATTTGCAATTTCGAGCTCGTCTTTTCCCCATTCGGCTTGGTAAGCTCCACCTATAGATACTGCCGGATGGACGCCTACTGTAATTGCTACTTTTAGATCTTCACCGTGTTCTTGGGCATACATAAAGCATCTGTGAAGGTGTCTGCCCTCTACCATTCGAATCGAAAAGTGGATTTTATCAAGTGGTAGTAGTCTGTGGAAAGAAGAGTTTTGGGTTCCTATCTCTTGATTTTTTGTATATACTATAGATGAGGTAATAAATGGCCCTGGTTCTTTTGCAAAATGTTTCACTATAGGTAAAATTGAAATGTCTCTTGTTCGATTTTCCATGAACTTGCCTTTGGGTACTAGCTTTGGTTTTCTGGCATGCTTAATGGCCCAGATCACTTTTTCGTGAATTTGTGATTCTTTAGCTCTGACAGCTTGTGCAAATCTCTTTCTTGTTCCGACAAGATTTGCAATCACCTTAAATTTACTTTCCCTGATGTTCTCGAATAAGACGGCCTTTGAATCATCAAGATGTGCAGTTATAGCTGCTATCTCGTATTTTGTTGATACTTTTTTTTTAACAACAGCTAAATCGTTAGATCTTACAATTTGGGCAATATACCCGCGCAGATCAGATTGCATTATTTTACAATCTCCATTATTTCATTCATTAGGGTTTTCATGGTTTCAAGTCCAAGCTCTTTTTGAGTATTAAGAGAGACTACACAAATACCGTTTGAAATTGAAGCTATACGTTCAGAAACCATTTTAAGAAAAAGAGATTCTGATTTTGATGGTATTACAGTTGCCGTACTGATTCTAGTGCCAGAGCCTATTGACACAACCATTGCACCAATCTTTTCTTTTCCTTCAGTTATTGAAATAAAATTTCCATTATCAAAGGGAACTAGTTGAACCAAGAATTCTCTATTATCCACTTTGACGGTTTTTTTCTTATAACCGACTTGGGACATCAATAAGCCTACGTCAGCTAACTACGCCTTTATTGCTATCGCTTCTAACTGAGAATCAGCTTCTACTCTAGCACGTAGCTTTGCCTTGTATTTGAGGTTTCTTGGTTTTGTTCGCAGTCTGTATCCGCAGCATGGACACCAGAGTCCCTCCCATTTTATGAAAATTTCACAAATTTGGCATCTCTTCTGTCCTGATGCATAACGACCCGTACCGACAGGCTTCTGTGCCTTGTATCTTGTGCATATTCCTTTACATGTCATTTCAGTTACTTTTCCTTGTGTAATTTATTATAGTATTACTATATATTTAAGGATAGATCACAATTTTCTATATTTTTATAGAAGTTTGTTTAGAAAAATTATATAGTATATTCCTGAACCATTCCAGAGTTTTCAGAAAAAACAAAAAAAGCTATATAAAAATGTATGTTTTCTGAATTTCTCGAGTTTCCAATCACTCCATTATCATTCTGATGCCTAATCTACGGATGTTTTTTGAAATCTTGTTATTTTTCACTTAAAAACAGCTTTTAGCCTGTTCTAGATAGTGGCAAAACAAGGTGCCTATATCCTTCTCTTTGTGATATGTATTTTGCAGACATCTTATCACGTTCACCCCTTTTGTTGTAGTTTTTTATCCTTAGTGAGGTCTTATGTTCGTCTACAAATTCCAACTCAAAGTGTGAACAAAAACTTAGATTCAAGAGGTTAATTATCTGACGAGCAATTTTCATGTTACCGTTTCCTATTTTTACAATTTTTCTTTCTGCTTTTAATGCAGCTAGAATTTTTACTACATGTGATATCAGTTCATCAAGTGATGTGTAAGTCGAACTTTCTATTTCTTTTTGGAGATAAAAGACAGATAGCCCTACTCTATTACCTGGATCTATTCCTATTATTAAGGAACTTTCATGCATTCCTGATTCAAGCTTTTGTGTTATCAGTCCTTTTATCACGGTAGGATCTGCATCGAATTCTTCATCATATAGTACTAAGTTACTTGCAATTTTGGGTGCCTCCCACACAGTAGTAAGAATAACTCGTTTGTCAGAATTATTTACTTCCTCAGGTAAAATAGAATCGTAATTCATTTGTAAGAGTTGAAGCATTTTTATAAATTTGAAATATGGTTTCCCATATACTGTTGCTACTGCAATGTTGCTTTGATTATGATATGTTATAGCATAAGTTGGCTTAAGTGAAATTTAAAGGTTTTAAGTCTATTTTAGTACAGAAGAAACGACATATTCTATGGCTTCATCAAATTTTGTGTCTATCTTCTTTTTGGTTTCAGTGAGGTTTTTTTCGTCCTCAATTAAGATCTTTTTTGCTTCTTGATTTGCAGTTTCACGTGCTTGTGATATTATCGATTCAGATTCTATGGTGACCATTTCTTTTACCTTTTCTCTTAGATTCTCAATTTTGTTTTGAGATCTTGTGTGAAGCTTCTTTTTCATGTCTCTACTTTTTCATTGAGAGAATCTATGTTTTCTTCTAGCTCAGAGGATGTCTTGAATCATTCCTTCAACTTTAGAAACTTCAACTTCGCTCATCTAGCTAGAGCCTCAAAATCCTGTTATTAAATCCTTCATTTAGTTGTAAGCAATAAAATAGCTCTTGCCAAATCTCCCTTAGCTTCTATTAGAGCCTTGTTTGCAGCTTCTTGGGAAACACCAGCTTGTTGCGCTACAAGCATTATATCTTCGTGGCTGAATACTGGTACCTCAAGCTCCCTTTCTTCATAGCTTTCTGCAATTACTTGGAAAATAGAATTGTCCTTCGCCTTCATTTCAGAAACCGCTGGCTTTGGAATTATAATTTCCTTTTTATCAGTTTTGATTATTACTTCCTGTACATTAGAGACTTCCTTCATCTCCAGCCCCATCTTGTCAAGCATTCTCCGCATTTCGCGGTTTCCGCCACGCATCATGTATGATCCACTTGATCAACTTGGACTTTTTAAAGTATCTCTAACTTTGACAGCCACCCCACGCTTTAGAGATTTAATCATTCGCGAAGAAAGTATAGCCCTACCAACTGCAATTACAGTATCTTTGTAAAGAACTGGCACATCTGCACCAATTAAAATATTTTTTCCGCACCACACAACATGCTTACAAAAAACAGAGCTCCCATTTTCTACAAAAGGTTTTGAGTCCTCGTCGACTTCAAGACAGTTTTCTCTAAATTTTTCGCTTTTTAGTAAAATCTGAGCAAAATATGGCGTGATTGCGAGGCCTCCATCTATTCGTAATGTACAAAGAAGTTTATCATTTTGAAATACATGTTGGATGCGCCCAGTTCTTTTGGAGTATGTGATTCTGATTTCTTTTGGTAGATGTCTAGAGACACCGATACCAAAAAGAACATCTATGGTGTACTTTAATTTGAGAACCGAGTCCAAGTTAGTATATGGCAGCTATTCGGTTCTAATTGTCTTTTGAAGTTGACATATTACTATATAGTATTTTAGAATAACTATATAGAATGGCATGCCAGAGGTAAGCTATATGGTAATCAATGAAGAAATGCGAAAGATCCAGTTTACTGGAAAATCTTCCTATATTGTTTCATTACCAAAGGAATGGATAATGGATATGGGTTTAAAACAAGGCGATCAAGTTACAATTGTAAGACAAGGAACATCAACATTACAAATTATCCCGTCAAAACGTCATACAAAAACAATTGACACTGAGGATGCAACATTTGAAATAGGACCAGATGATGAAAGTGCATCCATTGTAAGAAAACTTGTTTCACTTTACTTTCTTGGTTTTAGTACTATCAATGTAAAACCTAAATCAGGCAGATTAAAGCCATCACAAAGAATTGCTGTGAAAGATGCAGTAAAAAAAGTCCTTATGGGAACTGAAATTATAGCTGATTCTACTGATGGCATAACTATACAAGTACTAATAAATCTGTTTGAGCTTTCTGTAGATGGTGCTTTCAAAAGGATGCTTCTTATTGCAAAATCCATGCAAAATGATGCACTTCTTGCCCTTGAAGAGTCAAATTTTGATCTAGCAAAAGAAGTAATAAACAGTGATGACGAAGTGGACAGATTCAGCTTTTACATAATAAGACAGCTAAAAATTGCAATTCAAAATGATCATATGTTAAAAGATATGGGTTTTGAAAATGCTAGAAGCTGTCTTGGATATAGATTGATTGTAAAAAACATAGAGAGGGTAGGGGATCATGCAGTTGTCATAGCAAAGGATCTATTAGAATTCAAAAAACCAATCAAAAAGACAGTGCTTGATGCAATTCGTGAAATGAACAACTTTGCCTTATCTGTGCTTGATGAGACATGTTTAGCCCTATTTAAGAAAGACTTTACCCAAGCTGAGCTTGCCATACAAAGGACATCTGAAATTACAAAGCATGAAAAAAGGGTGTTTGAGAGCATAAAATCGCTAAGAGATGATGAAGAAATTTACCGTGTAAGAAGGATGGCTGAAAACATACGTAGAATTTCAGAATATGCAAGTGATATTGCAGAAATAGTCATGAACATGACCATAGAGAAGACATTACGAAAGCAATAAGACATGAATATATCGCATTTAATGCATGAAAGATTCAGCTATTCTGATCACATATGATAGAGAAGATATCATAAAGGAGGCTGTTGCTCTTTGTGAAACGGCAGGATTCCAAGTTTTCAAGATAATCAAACAAAAATTTCTAAACAAAGCAAAGTATGGCCTTGGAGAAGGAAAGGTTGAAGAATTAAAAGAAATTGTAAAATCAACAAAACCAGATTTTATAATCTTTGACGAGTTTCTAAAACCGAGTCAAAACTACAACCTTGCTTCCACGTTAAAGATAAACATCATGGACAGAGAATCTTTGATTCTCAGAATATTTGAACACAATGCAACAAGTGCTGAATCCAAGCTACAGGTAAAGATGGCACAATTAAGATATGAAATGTCACATGCTAAAGAAAAAGTCAGACTTGCAAAGAAAGGTGAGCAGCCCGGATTCATGGGTATTGGTAAGTTTGAGGTAGATGTGTACTACAATGACATCAAAAATAGACTGAATAGCATCAAATCTAAGCTTGTAAAAGCTGGAAAACAACGTGCACTGCATAGACAAGGCAGAGATAGAATGGGGTTCAAGACTGTTTCTTTAGCAGGGTACACATCAGCAGGAAAAACAACTCTCTTTAATACTCTAACCGGTGAGATACATGAAGAAAATGCAACGCTGTTCACAACTCTTTCCACAACAACAAGAAAAATTAGGCTGACAGAAACAGATGTTCTGATATCAGATACTGTAGGATTCATCAGCAATCTTCCTGCATATATGATAGAGGCATTCAAATCTACACTTGAAGAATTAATCTACACTGATACAGTAATACTTGTAATTGATGTAAGCGATTCTGGGTTGGAATTAATAAAGAAATTCAAAAGCTGTATGAGAGCACTAGAGGAGCTTGGTGTAGATTATGATAAGATAATTTTTGCATTAAACAAATCAGATCTTGTATTACCAGATGATATTATGGAAAAAGCATACGAGCTTGGGTTAAAAGAAAACAAGAAATGGCTTCCTGTATCTGCAACCACAGGGCAAAATATTACACAGTTAAAGGATCTTCTACGTGTACTTCTGGAAAGTAAACCAATAATGACAGAAAAAAAGAAATCATGCCAGTTAGAATTCGAAATAAATTATGAAGATTGAGGTTCTAAGAATAGGTCAGAGGCTTGTACGTGATGATAGAGTAACAACACATGTTGCACTTGTTTCAAGAGCTTTTGGCGTTTCAAAAATCCTAATGCAAGAAGTCAACCCCGAAATCAAGAATACAATATACGAAGTAAATAGAGCTTGGGGCGGTACCTTTGAAGTGGAGATCATAGGCAACTGGAAAAAAACTCTTAAAGCAAAAAAGAAAAATTCTTTCAAGATTATTCATCTAACAATGTATGGCGAAAGCATTGATTCTGTACAAGATGAGATAAGGCGAGAAGAACAGATTCTTATTGTGGTTGGAGCAGAAAAGGTTCCTCGTGAAGTTTATGACCTTGCTGACTACAATGTAGCGGTTGGTAATCAGCCTCATTCTGAAATAAGCGCGTTAGCGGTTTTGCTTGATCGGGTTTTGCAGGGAAAGCAATTTTTAAAAAAACATGTGAATGCCAAGCAAGAAATTGTTCCTGTAAAAAAGGGAAAAAAAGTAATATACAAAACAACTGATTAAATATAGAATCTAAACCCAGAAACATCGATGACTGGTAGCCAAGAGGATCCTTTTGTAAAAATCGCAGCTCTGATTGGCGGTGACGAATACCTCAAAGTTGCCCGTTCACTCTTGAATACAGAAGATGCTACTGATGAAGAAATCGCAAGTTCTACTGGTCTTAGAATTAATATAGTAAGAAAGGTACTCTACGATCTTTTTGGAAAGGCGCTGATTACTGGAATTAGAGTAAAAGATGAAAAGAAGGGCTGGTTTGTCTATAGATGGCGCGCAAGAAAGGATGAGGTAGATAATTTTATAGAAAACCAAAAAAAGAAAATTGTTGAAAGGTTGCAACAACGACTAGATTGGGAAAGTTCTGCGGAATTTTACCATTGTGGAAACGAAGATTGTACAAAATTGACATTTGAGAAGGCTCTGGATTTGTCTTTCAAATGTCCTACTTGTGGAAAACTTGTAAATTTGGTGAAAAACGATAAACTAAAGAAATCTTTACAGTACAAAATTGATCAACTGCGTAACGACTTAAAACACTAAACAGCATAGTGCAGTACCAATTCATTTTTCATGCGGTAGGCTTTTTTTAATTGTAAAGGACATGCTTGTGATATTTTAGCAAAACCTTCTCCTTGTACTAAAGAAGTCGCATTTTTTCCTCCAAGAATAAATGGTGTAAGTGTTACTATAACCTCATCTACAAGTCTTTCTTTGAAAAAAGACCAGTTGGTTGTTCCACCACCTTCCACTAAAAGTTTCTTAATGTTCTTCTTTTGAAGAATTTGTAGTAGTTTTTTTAGATCTATTCTGTTTTGGCCACACTTTAGTATCTCAAGATTGTATCTTTGTAGTCTGGCAAGATTTTTTTTCGATATTTTTTCTGATACAACAATTATTGTAGGAATTTTCTTACAAGTTTTAACTATTTTCGAATCTGATTTTATAGAACCTTTTGAATCTAAAATTATTCTTATGGGGTTTTTACCCCTTGCATACTTGACTGTTAGGGAAGGATCGTCTATCATCATTGTACGTTTACCTACAAGTATTGCATCTACGCTTGCTCTGAGTTTGTGTACTCTTACAATATCTTTTTTTGAGGAGAGTTTGGAGTCACCAGTTCTTGTTGCTATCTTTCCATCCAAACTCAGACCTGCACTAATTATGACATGTGGTCTAGATTTTGCCAAATACTATTTTCCCTCCAATCATTACTGCTTTTACTACATTTTCTGAAGCTCTATGTACAATAGATGCATGGGGATTATGCATTGGTTCCAAGTCTATAGCATGCTTATCGATAAATATGCAATCAGCGAAGTTGTGAGGCTGGATCGCACCTATCTTTTTGTTTTGTAGCATATTTGCAGCGTTTACTGTAGCCATCTTGAGTATGTATTTTGGAGATAGTCTCTTCTTCTGTGTACCCATAGAGACCTTCCACAAGTAATCCATTTCTCTAAACATGTCTGTTGAGTTTATCATCACGTTATCTGTTCCTATTGCTATATTGCATCCAGTTTTCATCATAAGAGTCACATCTGGTATTCCTTCTGCAAGAGCCGCATTTGCTCTAGGACAAACAACGATACTCGTTTTATGCTTTGCAACAAGTAGAAGATCTTTTTTTGATGCATGTGTCATGTGAACCAAAAAATGTGGTTTTAAAAGTAAGGCACGTTGCGTTTCTGTCTTTCCAGTTATCTTTTTTGAGATTTCACAACTTTCTATTGTTTCTGCTGAATGAATAGCTCGTATTTTTTTTGTATTAGAGTAATATTTAAGCACAGAATCACTATTTTCGTTTGGACCACTTATCCCAAGTCCATCACATTTTTTTAAAAGTCTGGTAAGTTCGTCTTTTTTTGATGCCGGTGGAGGTATGTTTTTTTTAATTGATCTTAAATCCTGATAATACTCTATTCTGCCAAGTATTATGGATCTGATAGGAAGCCCAGAGACTGCTTTTCGTAAGAGCTCAATCCCGTTAAGACCATCTTCCCTGAAATCGACAAAAGTTGTAATTCCTTTTTTTATCATAGAAAGGCAGGAACTTCTGATAAAACTTGTGAGATGTGAGGAACTTGAATTTCTGAGAACCTTTTTCTTAAAGCCCATAATTGGATGTATTTTCTCGTCTACCCCATACTCAATACCAATGTCCTTCGCTATCGAATCTCCAACATGAGTGTGGGCATTGATAAGACCTGGAACCATAAGAAGTCCTTCGCAGTCATAGCTTTCCTCTTTCGGCTTTGGACTTACGTTTATTGCCTCAAAGATTTGGTTAGAAATATGCACATTCATGTGCTGAATATAATCTAGCTCTTTACCGTAAAGGACGCTGACATTTTTTATCAGCATGTTAGTTCTAATACTCGTTGATTTTTGCCAGAACTCCTTAACTCTCTAATAGTATCAAGAGATTTTGTGGCAAGGCTGGCAGCTTCTCGTGCAGTCTTTGCAGTTCCGATTCCACAGTTTAAAGTTATACTGTGTCTTTGCTCTATAGCCTCTAAGAATTTAGTTGCATGTTCTTTTCCGTTTCCAGAAGTAACTATCATAAAATTATCACCGCCCATAAAGAAGGTAAGAGAGTTTTTTCTCAAGAAAAATTCTGACATCTCTGAATAGAGTTTGAACATAAGTGAAGAAATTTCGTAAGGTGATTTTGTTGCAGATATAGATGTGGAACCATCTACATCCATATGTATTATCTGTACCCTTTGATCTGTCTTTCCATCTATGAAACCAAATATGTTATATTCACTATCTAGAATTTTTTTAGATTTTCTTGCTTCATCTGCTTGTAAATTTGCTTCAAATGGAGACTGTCCATATCCTATTGTCATGGAAAGATCTAGATTGAATAATTTTGATAACTTCTGTTGTATTTCTACATGATCCCTCAAAGAAAGACCGTTTGTGATTGCGAAAAGCTCGTCAAATCTGTTAGAAAAGACAAGACAGTTTTTTTCGGAAAAGAGTTTCTGTACTTCCTGATAAAGAGAAGACTGAAGCATCTGAAGCTTGTGTTCTCTATCACTGCCCAAAGTCAGTGTCCACAGCCCATATCCTGTTATCTTGATTATGGTAAGCTGGATCATCTTATCTTTCCTAGCTGATCTGCTATCTTTTCCACGGCATCTACAGCCCTTTCAGCAACAGGTCTAATTCGTGCCTGTGCTTGCCTCTCTGTCATGCTAGGACCTGTTATACCCAACGTTACAGGTTTTTTATGTTTTATAGAGAGTTCCATCAAAGCCCTAGCAGTCACATTAATAATGAGCTCGTCATGTTTTGTCTGTCCCTTTATCACGGCTCCAAGGGTAACAACAGCGTCGACTTCCTTTTTTTGCAGTAAAGTATCTATTACAAGTGGCATATCGAACACACCAGGCACTTTGCAGGTGTATTTTATGTTTAGATTGAGGCTTTTTGCCTTTTGAAGTGCAACATCTAACATTTTTGAAGTTATTTCTTGGTTAAACTCCGACACCACTATTGCAATATTCAAAATTAGTGCACCTTAGAAAATTCTAAAAGTTCTTTTCCTTCGAGAAATGGAATGGCGTTTTCTTTTGCATATTTTTTGGCCTTTTCAACCGATAGAGCTGTATATGACTCAGAATCCAGCATTTCACAAATTGCTGCAGCAGGTGATAATTTTGCAAGTTCCATAAGATATACAGACATTTCTGTATGACCCAACCTATTTGATAATAATCCGTTTTGTGCTATTAACACAGGTACATGTCCTGGTGTTTTAAAGGAAGAAACAAATTCTTGTTTTTTATTTCCATTTAGATTTTTGAAAAGGTTGGCCATTTCCTTTATAGTTAAAGCTCGGTCCCTGTCTGTTATGCCAGTATATGTTTGAGCATGATTTATAGAAATTGAAAATGATGGCTGGTCTCCATATGGTGCTTTCCCTATGATCATCTTTTTTGATTCAGTGTCAACCTCGTGCGAATTGGAAAGAATATCATGCATATAACGTAGTCCTAAGCTCTGAGCAAAGGAGTTGTTTATTGCAAGACATACTAATCCACCTGCGTACTGACGCATTCTAGCTATGTGTGCAGGAGTTACAAATTCTGCTGCAACTACCATGTCTACCTCATTTTCACGCTTTCTTGCATCATGAACTAGAATAAACTCCCCTCTTTTCAGTGTCGATATTGCTTCATCTAAGGACATGTAATAAAAACGCACTTTTAGGAATTATAAAGCTTACTACAAAATTAGTTATTACCATAAAAGTAGTAAAATGCTAGCCTTTAGTGATTGTATATTTTCCAAGTATATCAGTTTCAATATTAACTTTGTCACTTATTTTTTTTGAACCGAGATTTGTAATGTTCATTGTATGTGGTATTATACAAACAGAAATTTTGTTTTTTATTACATCAACAAGTGTCAAACTTATTCCATCAATTGCAATTGAACCTTTCTTAACTACATATCTTGCTAAATCTTTTGGAAGTTCGATCCAGAATTTGATTTCCGTTGGTTTTTTTTCTATTTTTATTATTTTCCCTATGCCATCAATGTGTCCAAGAACAAAGTGTCCTTCCATTCTCTCTCCAACTTCCAGGCTGCGTTCAATGTTTACTTTGTCCCCTAATTCTAGTGCACCTAGATCAGTTTTCTTTAGGGTTTCTCCAATCATCTCAAATTCTGCCTGATTTTTTGAAATTTTTGTAACAGTAAGACAAACGCCATTTATTGCAACACTATGGCCAGCTTTGAGCCCTTTTGCAAGTTTACCCAAATCTACTTTCATCTTTGCAGCACTTCTGGTTTTGGTATTCTTATCGAATTTCTTGATTGCCCCCAGACCTTCTATTATTCCTGTAAACACTTGCTAAAATTAACCTAAAGCGTATAAATTACTTATTTTAAAATTTTGGCGTTCTTATGCCTAAATTACGTTACTAAACATCCTTTACTGAATCTAGAAGAGCTTTTGCTCGCTTAAAATGAACTTCATCAATCATCTTTCCTTCAACTACTGTAGCTCCTTTGTTTTTCTTTGTTGATTCTGTATAGGCTTGGTATACCTTCTCTGCCCAATCTATCTCGGATTGGCTTGGATGAAATATTCTATGTACTACCGGAATCTGGTCAGGATGAATAACACTCTTTCCCACATATCCAAGACTTTTTCCAATGGTGCAGTCCTGCCCAAGACCAGCTTCGTCATTAAGATCCTGCCAGATTGCATCTATAGCATATTTTCCAGCAGCTCTAGCATCTATTGGAATTTTTGCTCTTGCATATTTTGCTCCTTCTGGTTGTTTATCATATTCTACACCCATGTCATTTAACAAATCAAAAACACCAAACACCAAAGCGGATATTCTTTTATTTGATGTTGCAATGTTGTACGCATTTACTACTCCTTCTGCAGATTCAATTGATGGTATTAACTCAATTGGTTTTAGTTTGCGATTTTTTTCCACGCTTGCAAGAAACTTTTCAATTTTCTTTAATTCTTTTACATTGTTTACTTTGGGAATGACTATGCCGTCAATTCCCTTTTGAAGTATTTTAGCTAAATCGTCTTGAATCATTCCAGAGGCGGGAGAATTTGTTCTGATGTATACTTCGGCTTTGTATTCTTCACGTTTTATCAAGGCTTCTTTTATTAGATTTCTTGCAGCGTCTTTTTCATTTAGTGGTACAGAATCTTCTAAATCAAAACAGACTATATCTACAGGTAGAGTCTTTGCTTTTTCCAAAAATCTGAAGTTGTTTCCTGGTACAAAAATAAGGCTGCGCAGGAGTCTAGCCATAAAAATAGACTAGGCTTTGGACTTCATTAGGATTTTACCGAACAGACCTTTTCCGGTTAACATCTTTGTATGTGCTTCTGCAGCATTCTCAAAGCTGTATACGGAATCAATTATTGCTTTTATTTTGCCTTTTCCCATCCAATACAACCCCTGATCTAATTCAGCCTTTGTTCCTTGTGTGGAACCAAGTATGTTGGTTCCTTTGAAGAAAATGTGTCGTAAATCAGTTTTTGCATCGTAACCAGTTGTAGCACCACATGTAACAAGTGTTCCACCATACTTTAACAGAGTAAGTTGTTGATTCCAGTGTGTTTGACCAATATGGTCAAATGAGACATCAATACCTGGGCTTACACCAGTTTTTGCACTAATATCTTTTGTAATTTTATAGACCTCTTTGCCCCAGTCTTCTTTTCGATGGTCTACAGCATAATCAGCACCTATTTCTTTTAGTTTATCTAGCTTGTCTGGGCTTGCGGTTGCAATTACTGTACAATTGTAAAGTTTCGCAATCTGAATTCCAAAACTTCCAACGCCAGATCCACCTCCCATGATTAGGACAGTTTGTCCAGGTCGTATCTTTGCTCTTCCTACAAGCATGTGCCAAGATGTAAGCAGTGTCATGGAGGCAGCAGCTGCTTCATCAAAGCTTACATTGTCTGGAATTTTTGAAACATTCACTTCTGGCAAGTGAGTTATCTCAGAATAAGCTCCCCAAGTTGGACCTGTTTGGAATCCCCAAATTGTTCTTTTGGTACAATCATATTCTCTTCCATCGGTACATGCAGCACAAACTCTGCATGACATGTTAGAATGTGAAACAACTCTGTCACCAACCTTAAAGTTCTTAACATCTTCTCCTATTGCAATAACTTCACCTGCAGCGTCAGAGCCAGAAACATGAGGTAATGGTACTGCAACGGGCTGCCCTCTCATTCCCCAAATATCATTATAATTCAAAGCTGCAGCTTTTACTTTGAAAACTACTTCATCTGGTTTTGGTTTTGGTTCATCGATATCTTTTATTTTTAGAATTTTCTTATAATTATCATCAGGTGCATATTCTTCATAAACTAGTGCTTTCATAAGTACAGACGCTTAACTAGCCCTAAATATATTTTCGCTAGATCTAGCGTCGATTTATTTTGAAGTCACGTGTTGGTTGTTGTACAGATTGTAAGATTTGTTTTAGTTGATCATCTGTAATTTGCGTGTTTAATCTACCCTGCGAGGCCATGCCAATAAGATAGTTTTCAACCATCACAGCAAGTTCAGGCTTGACCATCCTTATGTTATTTAGTCGCAGTCTTGCTTGTGACGAAAGCAAAGTTCGCAGTGCTTGCTCTTTCATCGATGCAACTTCAGCTTCATTGGGTTCTTTCTCATTATCTACATTTGAATTACTCATATGATCACTAGGAATATTTCTTCAGACTTGGATTCTTTGTAACCAATTCGTTCAGAATTTCTGTAGACAGTCTATCAATTTTTTTCATTCCATCATGAGAAACCGTTCTTCCTTTTCCTTCTACTTTATCAATGTAGCCCAGTTTTTCTAGGCTGTGTATGGCGGTTCTTATTATTGCTCCTCCTGCATCTCTATGATGATTTCCACCATATCCCACTGCAATTGCACCACCATACATTCCTCTAAGATCTTTTACACCAACCGGACCATGAAGATATATCTTTCTGAGAAGTGATGCGCATCTTGTATACCACCAATCATTTTTTTGTGGAGGTCTTTCTGCATGTGAACCTGTCTTAACAAACGGGATCCAGCTTGGAATTGGGATTTGTTCACTTTTTAGAATCTCCGATAACTTATGAATCAGGATATCAGCGGGTACATCATATGCTTTTGCCATGAAGGTGAAAATTTTGAGTTCGTCTTATAAATCATTGAGCTGTTGGTATTTGCTTTGTAATGATCTTTCGGTATGTGTGATTGCAAAACCCACAAGTTACACGAATTGATTTTAGCGAAGTTCTACCTAGTCTGATTCTTGCATTTATGCCAGGAGCTATGAATTTTTTACATTTTTTACAAAAGTTCATTCGTATATCATATGGCATTCTTATCCTGTGTTTTGTACTTAGTTTTTTTACAAGACTTGCTTGTCTCTGTGCTAAAGAGGGATTTGTTCTTGCATTTGATATAGCATTTTGAATTAGAATCTCCATCCTCTCTAGTATGATTTGTCGTACTGCTGGCTTCATGTCAGTTAAATAATGTCTGTCCCTTAAAATACGATCTTGCTCTCACTTGTTCTTGCTGAGTCTGCATTAGAATTAATTCCTAAAGAACTACAAAAACACAACTCCGTACTTGCATACAGCAAGAAGATAGGCAAAAGACCATCACAAGTCCTTTTGGATGTATCCTGGCACTTTGCAGCAATGAAAGGAATCAAAGATGTGATAAAACGTGGAAGGCCTGACTTAATTCATCTTTGTCTACTTGAAGCCTGTACTATTCCGTTATATTTTGAAGAAAAACTTCGTGTCTACATCCATACAATAGATGATAAGGTAATTTTTATTGGAGAAAATGTACGTCTGCCAAAATCCTATCACCGGTTTGTTGGATTAATTGAGAAGCTATATTCTGCTGGAAAAATAGAGGAAGGTGGTAAAAAGCTATTGGAGATTAAAGATATGACATTTAGTGATTTGATTGATAAAATTGATGCAAAGAATGTAATTGGACTTTCCACAAAGGGAAGAATGATCTCTTATGAGAAGCTTGCACAAAACGTTAACAAAGATTCATGCATTGTAATTGGTGGATTTTCAAAGGGACATTTTTCTGATAAGATATTAAAAAGCGTCGACAATCTAGTTTCTGTTGATAAGAATTCTTTAGAAGCTCATGTAGTGATTTCTAGACTGTTATACGAATATGAAAAAAGAATTATTATGTAGGTGAAAGATTGGCACAGTTAAGCGGTCGTAGTATAGTTTGGTTAGTACACTGGCCTTCCAAGCCCGTTACCCGGGTTCAAATCCCGGCGACCGCATTCTATGGTTTTAGACTGAAATGATTCCAGCTGAAATAAGGTATTGAATTCCATTTGTAAATGTTTTATCATCTATCTTTCCCTCAAACCACCATGCTGCATTTTGTTTAATCCATGAGGGAATCCTGTCAGAGCTCTGCTGTTTTACAGTCTCAGGTACTAGAATTATTCCTTCTTGTATCAAATATTCGATTCCTTTGAGAAAATCAGTACTACTTATGGTGTCACCTGCCCACCACCCAGCGGTTCTTTTAACCCAATCGGGAATCTTTACTAATTCAGTTTTTGGTTTTGCCTCAGTTACAGATTCTTTCTGTGGATTACCAAAGATGTAAAGCCATGCAATGCCAGATTGTGTTTTGTTTGCTAAATTTCCAGACAGTACAATATCAGAGTTTGGAGAAGAAAATTCTGTATTAATAAGATTAGAAGCTCTCAAAGTTACATGTATTCCAGATTTGATGTGCCCTGGATAATCATGTAAACTGCCCATTTTTTTTATAAACGCTCCATCATTAGTTTCTTCTGGTTTAATTTCATCAACAATCAGTATTCCTCCAGCTCCTTCAATAAGTTGGCTAATAAACTCTGTCTGAAGTGGATTGATTATTTTATGATCCTTGTCAGAATATGAATAATCAATTTTTCCTTCTGGTGGTTTGTTGCATACATCATCCCTCCATTTATCAGATGATGTAATAGCATCTATCATTAATTGACCATGCAATAGCTCATGATACAATATAACCAAGTTTTCAGCTTTTTTTATTCTAGTATCTCTTTCTGTATCTTGAGTTAAATTAACAGGGTTTAGTCTTAGCTCGTTATCACAGTCCATGGTTATCTTACCTTCTGATGTGGTAACAGTACATTGCCAAGTATACGTTCCACCAGTAGTCACACCTCCCTCATGAACTTGAGTTTCATCAAACTTGGCAAGTCTTGTCTCAACCACAATTACAACTAGATCATTTAGGTCAGTACTGTCACAGGGAAAAGATACTACAAGTGGTTTTTCAAATGTCTTTAGTACATCACTTACATCTTTTTTTTCTATGTCAAGCTTTTCAAACTCTGCAAGTATCTTGTTGTATAGCTCCTCTTCTTGTTTTGTAGGTACAACATACTCACCAAACACAGGAACAAGGTTTGCAAACAATAATGCCATAATAAAAAAGACTACGTATTTCAACTACACAAAAGATTCTACATGTAATGATTTAAGAATTAGGATTAAACTGTATCTGTTTTTTGAATTCTTCCCAAGCAGGTTTTGGATTTTTATTAACATCTATCAATCCTGCACCACAAATGTATTCTGCTGTGCGCTGTAACACAAATTCGTTTCCACCAATACTGACAGCACCAGGATCCGTATTCAAGCCCTTCATACATACCTCAACAGGTCTATCATATTGTCTAAACCATGTAAGGAACTCAAAGCGAGATTCATTTTCTCGATAGAAATCATATACTGTTTTCACAAAATCCGCCTGACTATCTTGACTGCCACCAATGGATTCTGTTGTGCTCCAACTAATTTCCAACAAAGCAACTTTTTTGTCTCCAGCAAGATCTAGAATTCTTTCCAAATCTTTTCTAGCCTCCTGAGGAGTCTTGTTTATTTCGTTTAGTTTGTTTACTGGAAAGTATGAAAAGGCAACAAAGTCACCTTGACTTAGCCTGCCAACTAGATCTTCTTGTTGATTACCTATTATTCCATGTAGTGAAAATGAGTTTCCAAATTTAACATCCGGGTGTTTTTCTTTAAGTTTTGTATACACACCCATGAAAAACTGTTGATATTTTGTAATTTCGTCTTCGTGTTCCCGAAAATATGCATCAATTTCTCCACCTATTATAACATGATCAATTATGTCATATCTTGAAAGAATGTCATCAAGGATTTTTACAGTTTTATCCTGTAGGTTTTCATCGAGCTGCGGAATACTCATCCAGTCTGGGAAGGGGCCAAAGACACGATTATTTATTATTGAAAAGTAAAGCGTTATTTTGAGATCGTTTTGTTTATTTAAACTCATTATGGCATCAGAAACCTTCCAATTGTACTCTCCTTTTTGTGGTTCAATTGTAGACCAGAAGATATAGACATTATTTCTGCCAATTCCTGTCGATGCAGCTTCAGCATATGCGTCTTTTAGATCTAAAAGAGTTGGAGTTTCAGTTGGAATCATTACATACAAACCAAGTTTTTCATCTTTTTGTTGCACAGATACTTGTGTTTGTAGCAAAACTACAATAATTACGGAGATTACTCCAGCCGCTATTGCCCCGCTAAGAATTTTTTTGTTCAACAGTACTTTCAGTGAGAATTGATAGTAAAAAAGTTGTGATGAGAGCTTCTATCCAGATTGGCAGCCACTATATCCGCATTCTATGCAGATGTTGCATCCTTCTGCAAATACGAGGTTGTTCTTGCATGCAGGACAAAGTCTTTCTTCTATCTGTTCTTGCGTAAGCTGAGGCTGCTGTGGTACGACGCCGGGATCAGGAATCTTGATCTGTAAAGCCTTCTCAATTTGTGATTTCAGGTAAGCGTTTGTAATGTTTTTTGAGATATAGTCTGTCAGATATGTGCTGTGTGTAACTTGGAATGTTTTTTGTACATCATTACCTGTCATATGCAGAACTTGCTCGTGTCTTGAGCCGTCTCTAAACACTGTGATTCCTTTTAGTCCAAGCTCATGTGCTAAAAGATACGCCGCTTTCACGTCGTCAGCACTGACATCATTTGGCATGTTGATTGTCTTTGCTATTGCATTTCCAATCCACTTTTGCCATACGCCTTGTGCCATCAGGTGATCACCCCAATGTATATCCATTGCTGTGACAAATATTTTCTGCATCCACTCTGGAATTTCTGAAATTCCTTTTACGGAACCATAGTTATTTGCAATCTTTTCCAAGATTTGATCATTGTACAATCCATGTTCTTTTAGTACAGCTTCAAAGATCTTATTTGTATAAAAGAACCTACCAATTGTTACACGTTTTTCAAATACAAGGGCAAACATTGGCTCCATTCCATTTGAACAGTCAGCAATCATTGAAAGAGTTCCCGTAGGAGCTACTGTAGAGGTAAGGACGTTTCTAATGCCATGCTTTTGGATCTTCTCAATGAGAGCATCCCAATCATAATTATGGGTGCTTTTTGGCTTTTCATAATAGCCAGCGAGTGGAATCTTTCCTTCTGGATATTCTGTCTTTACGCACAAGGTAAATGCTCCTCGTGTCTTTGCTAGAGCAACACTTTCTTCCATGGAATAATAAGAAAGAGCTTCTGCAAGCTTTTCCTGAAATTCATAACCCTCCTGTGAGTTGTATGGTATTCGCAGCTTGAAGAGTAGATCCGCAACACCCATTACACCAAGTCCTATTCTGCGTGAATCTTTTGAGGCTTGGTCGATCTCAGGGATTGGGTAATTGTTTACATCTATTACATTATCTAGGAATCTTGTGGTCTTTCTGATTGTCTCCTCATATCTCTGCCAGTCAAACTCATACTGTCCATCTGCTTTTCTTTTGACATAGTTTGCTACATTAATGGATCCAAGGTTACATGATTCGTATGGGTATAGACTTTGTTCTCCGCAAGGATTCGTAGCTCGTAAAGGTCCACCGCGTGCCTTTGCAAATAAATTGTATTTGTTAATAAGATCAAAGAAGATTAATCCAGGTTCTGCGCTCTTCCATGCTGAAAGTGCAATTAGATCAATAAGCTGATGTGCATTCACTTCACGTATTGGTGATTTATCTCGAGGACTACGCAGTGTGTATTTACCATCACTTGAATTTACAAGAGCATTCCAGAAATCTTCCCACACTCCTACGCTCACATTAAAGTTTTCCAAAACTCCTGGCTTTGTTTTTGCTGTGATGAATTTCTCAATGTCAGGATGCCAAGCCTCGAGTATTCCCATGTTTGCACCTCTACGTTTTCCTCCTTGTTTGACAACTTCAGTCACGGTGTTTATGATGTTCATAAATGACACAGGACCTGATGCAACACCTGATGTTGATGCAACCATATCGCCTTCTTCTCGTAGATCAGAATAGTTTATTCCAACTCCCCCGCCTGATTTGAAGATCAGTGCAGCGTCAGAAGAGGACTTCATTATTTGTTCCATGTCGTCAGGCATGGCAAGTACGAAGCACGCTGACAGCTGTCCTAGTCTTCCTCCAGCATTCATCATTGTTGGAGAATTTGGTAGAAAGTCTTGTGAGACCATCAAATCATAATATTCTGTAATTCTCTCAGCATAATGCTCAAATTTCTGAGCCGCAAGCATGGTTAGAAACTCTTTTATACTTACCTTCATCTGACTGCGTTTTGCTAGGTCAATGTAGTAAGAGATTAATGCTTTAAAGTGCCATTTGTTTAAATGGTACTTGCCTATCTTGAATTTATAATTAAAGTCATCAAGCTTGTCAAGATATTTTTTGGCGTCATCAATGTTTTGAGTCCTTCCACCAGTCACGTCGAAGATAGAATTGTCCTTTAGTACGTCTGCAAGTCCTACTAAAACAGCCACACGCTCAAACATCTCGCTTGGACTTTCAGTTATCATACCTTTGTTGTTGCGCATCAAGTATCTAGATGCTAAAACTCTGAGACAGTTAAGATCAAATTTCTTTGCGACATTATCAAGTGATTTGGTATTGAGGACTTTCATCTTTTCTTCTCGTATCTTTCTACGCTCGTGCCTGTATAGTATGTAGGCCTTGGCAATTTCGCCTAGTCCCTCATCTATCAGAGTTGATTCAACCATATCTTGGACATCTTCGACACTTGGTGGATCCGATGCCGAAAATCCTTGCTTTAGAAGCTTCATCATTACGCCATCAGCTAATTTATCAGCCAGACTGCGATCCGGCCTGTTACAGGCAACTAGTGCTTTGTATATGGCATTTGAAATTTTATCTCTCTGGAAATTTAATACTCGTCCATCACGTTTTTTAACTTCAATGATCGAGTTTTCTATTTGTGAAAAATCTGTCATATGTCTCTCCCCGCAAAGGTAAGAAAATAGAGTATAATAAA
The DNA here is from genome assembly GCA_052388195.1 of Nitrososphaerota archaeon. Taxonomy (GTDB): domain Archaea; phylum Thermoproteota; class Nitrososphaeria; order Nitrososphaerales; family Nitrosopumilaceae; genus JBBDNF01. The sequence goes on from JBQTIK010000045.1 coordinate 20,800, forward strand.
GATTGAGGCAAAAAAAAATTTTCCAAAGTTAAGCTTTGGATCAATTTTGTTGACACCATTACAATTACCATGGTATTGGATCAGATTAATCCTAATAAAAACTAAAAAATGCTGATCTAAATTTCAGAAGAATCTGATCGTATTTCCTAATTTTTTTGAAAAGAGATTTATTCAAGAGATTCTATAAACCAGGCTAAAATTGTGAGTGTATTTTATGTTAATATG
>JBQTIK010000046.1:0-3125 GCA_052388195.1 Nitrososphaerota archaeon
CGTGATTGCCAGACTGCTAAAAATTACCCAAGACGACGATATATTGAGTCGGGCAGTAATTAAAAATATCGAAGAAGGTGTTGCAGATATCAAGGCAGGACGTACGTATACATCAGAGCACGTCAAAAAGAAATTAGGACTAAGATGACATGGCAAGTTATATGGTCTGAAAAATCTGTAAAGCAACTAGAAAAAATAGACAAGAAAAATGCACAAAAGATTTATGATTATGTGTTAGATTGTGCGCAAGACCCATTTAGAGTCGTGATAAGATTGGCCAATTCCCAATTTTATAAGCTGCGGGTAGGAAATTATAGAGTTATTTTGGATTTACAGCAAGACAAGATGATAATCTTTGTTGTAGAGACTGATCATCGAAGCAAAATTTACAAGAAATATTAGATTGATAAAGACAAACCAAAATGAAAGCGAAGAAAATAATACTTTACTGAATGATTTTTATGACAAAACTAGGTGCCAATCACTTCTATTCCCTTGATCTTACCAAAATCTCCATCAAAGGTAGCAATCTTCTCAATATCACTTTCCTGCATAACTGATACCGTCGTACAATCTGTAAAACTAAGGATGGTAGCTTTTTGTTTGCAAAAAAGATTCCATGCTTTATCAAAGCTTGACTTCTCGACATCGATTATCTTAAGTTACTTTAACAGTATCTCTCCTATCTTTGATGCCTTCTCAAGACTTTTGAGGCGGATTAAGCTTACTGTTACCACCTCTCCAAAGATATAGTCTGTCAGACAAAGCGGTTCATGTATTTCTTTCATCAATTTTACTGCTTTGGGATGGTTTTGGTCTCTTGTGTTAAAATAAGAAACAATAAAACTTGTATCCAGAACTATCATTTTTTTAGATATAATATATCGTCTATTTCCTTGCTTGTTTTCTCTGTTCCTCTTCCCCAGTCAAAGGGCTTGGCTCTAAAAAGTGATGTCAAATCAATTCTTTCTGATCTTTCTTTCTGCCTTATCCAATCTTTCATTGCCTTTGTTAATGCTTGACCCATCTTCATTTTATCTACTGTAATTGCCGCTTTGAATTTTCTTAGTACTTCCTTGTCTACATCCCTTACTGTAATCATATTTTTCTTCATATGTATTACATGTAATACATATCTTATAAATTCAGCTATTAGAAAATATGTAAGAATGGCTAAGACAGAAAACTAGGATCTTATTGAACAACCATCCGCAAGAATGTCATTAATTCTTATCTAATATTTTTAACATTTCACTTACTGATACAATCTCGATCTGCTGATAACTTTTAAGAGTTTTGATATCCTCATCGCCAGAAACTATGTAGTCATCATTCCCGTCAAGTGCCGTATTGATTATGATGTTGTCATCTGGATCGTTGCTTACGACATGTAAATTTGACTTGATCAGGACATTCTCGACTGATTCTATTAGTGCGGAGACGATGTTGATGATATCCTCTCTTGTCGTTTTAAATTTTGGTCTCTGAAGAACTTCGGCGAGTTCTTCCAAAATTTCTCTTGACGACAAAATTTTATATTTCCCACCGATTCCGCGCTGTAATAATTTCCTGGGCTTTCCGTTACGAATTATTGCACTTACTAGGACATTAGTGTCAAGGACTACCCTTAACATGGGATCAGTCCTTTGCTTTCTTGTGTTTTTCCTTTCTATGTGCCTTGATTTCAGCCACTACGTCGGTTTCATCTAGTTTCAGGCTCTTCCTGTCCATTCTCTTGAATATGTTATCCCATTCTTTTTTGACGTCAGGTATGTCGAGCTTTCGCATTACAATGTTGCCATCTATCGCAAACACGACGAATCTGGTCTTCGGTCTGATTCCAAGGTTTTTTCTAAGCTCTTGCGGTATGACTACCTGTCCCTTTTCGCTCATTGTTGTAATCTCTGGGTTTTCTATCATTCCTATCAGTAAGATTATTTTACTTTCCTACTATTTATACCCACCGTACATGAGAGATAGGACACCTATCTCATGTGTTAATTCCTTGGCCTATTTCTCCCAGAAAATCTGGGAGTCCAAAATACTGTCTGAACTCAGCTATAGGAACAAGACGATATTTACTCAATGATATTAAGGAATTTGTAGACAAGCCAAAGTTTATCAATGGTATAACTGCACCAGTGAGTGTTAGATTATCATCTGACAAATTCTTTAAAATTCTGATATCTTGACAGTTCACTTTTTTTGACACTATATTTCTTTACACTCTAGCCGAAATTAAATCTCTCAAGGACAACTCAATCCTCTTGTATTTGTTGAAACAATAACTTTAAGTCATCTGTTGTATTTATACAACATATGTTGGAAGAATACAACATTACACAAACCACCTTGAAAATAATCGGCCTTTATGCTGACAATTATAAGAAGTCTATTCATCTAAGAGAAATAGCAAGAGAAACCAATGTAGATGTAAAATCTATCCAACTCCAACTCAAAAAGTTAGAACGAATTAATGTGCTATCAAGTATCCTTAAAGGCAAAAACAAAGAATATACTTTGAATCTTAACAATGTAATCACAAAATATTATTTAATTATGGCAGAAGGTTTTATTTCAGTCATCTATCTTAAAAAACACTTTTTGATAAAGAAGATGCTTGATGCAATAGGTAAGAAGATCGATGATCCACTTATTCTGTTTGGGAGCTTTGTAAAAGGAGGACATACTAAAGAAAGCGATATAGACATATTTGTCATAAGTGAGAAAAAAATTGATAAACGCATGGCTCTAGAAACTTCTAATCTTGTGAATAGGGACATTAACATAAAATCCTCAAACAAAACACAATTCTTCAATGGATTACAAAACAAGGATCCATTGGTAAATGAGGTTGTTTCTAATCATATAATTCTGAAAGGAATAGATCAATTCTGTGAAATTATGTGGAGATATTATGTCAGCTGACAAAAAATATCTTAAATGGTGTGCAAAACAAAAGAAAGGCATCAAGCTTGTTAATGAATCAGAAAACCTGCAAAAGGCATACCTGAACAAGTCAAAAACAGCCTTACAATCTATGGAAGTTAACGCCAACGCGGGTCTTGATGAATGGACTATATCTGCTAGCTATTATGCAAAATATTTTGTTATCTATGCATTGC
>JBQTIK010000047.1:0-6227 GCA_052388195.1 Nitrososphaerota archaeon
AGAAATTTGGTTCAATAGAAAAAATGGAAACACTTTTCCAGTCCTACTAAGCTCTACAGTCCTGCATGATATCGAAGGCAGGTTGATTGGAAGCAGCACCATAATGAGGGACATTACAGAGATTTATGATGCTAGAAAAAAACTGGAAGAAGATGAGAAACAAATCAGAAAGCAGCAAGAAGAACTCAATAAACTTTCAGAGCTTCGTCTTAAAACAGAACTAAAGTACAGAAATTTGTACGACAACTCTCCAGAGCTTTATCGTTCAGCAAATGCAGATGGGGTCATAATTGATTGTAACAGATCGTATGCAGAGCATTTAGGGTATACACGAGAGGAGATCATTGGAAAATCGGTATATGATAATATTGCAGAAAATAGTCTTAACGACTTTCGTGGACTGGTTGAGAAATGGAAAAAAGAAGGCCGTGTGACCAATGAAGAAATTTGGTTCAAGAGAAAAAATGGAAACACTTTTCCAGTCCTACTAAGCTCTACAGGGCTGCATGATATCGAGGGAAGATTAATTGGAAGCAATACTGTGATAAAAGATATTACAGAGATTTATGATGCTAGAAAAAAACTGGAACAAAGCGAAGCACTAGTAAGAAAGCAGTTTGAAGATCTTAAAGATATAGATGTATTAAAGTCGAAATTTGCCACCATGATAACACACGAGCTAAAGACACCTTTTGTACCAGTGAAAGGATATTGTGAAATGTTAAAAGAATCAGGTCTTCTTGGAACATTAAACCAGGCTCAAGCTGAAGTTGTTGATGGCATATATCGTAATTGTATCAGACTGGAAACACTGATTAGCGATATGCTAGATGCTCAATTACTTGACATGAAACAGATAAAGTTTGTCAAGGAAAATTTTGTCGTGGACCAATTTTTGGCAAACATAATGAATGACTTTTCTCCCATGATGAAGGAAAAACAGATAAAGTTTGTCAACAGTACAAAGGGAACATTTAGCATGACAAGTGATAAAAATAGACTTTACCAGATATTTAGGAATCTCATATCAAATGCGGTGGATTTTGTTTCTAAAGTGGGAAGAATAGAAATAGGTGCCAAAGACGATGGTAACAAAATTACTTTTTACGTCAAAGATAATGGCATGGGAATTCCTGAGGAAAAACAAGATCGGCTCTTTCAGAAATTCTACCAGATAGATACGGTGGCTAAAAGAAAGCATGGCGGAACTGGGCTAGGATTATCAGTATGTAAAGGAATAGCCGAAGGTTTAGGCGGCAAAATTTGGTGTGAAAGCAAAGTCGGACAAGGGGCCTCGTTTTACTTTACCATTCCCAAAGTGTGAATAACAAGCTGAATTGATTGTAATTCTATGTATATCGCGATCTGATGTTTTTATAAAAAAATGAGAGAAACTATTGGATAAAATCAATAATTTCTACATATAAATGAGAAAAATTGTTGTCTAATAACACAAATTTATAAGTCATAATTTTCATTTAAGCTAGGGTGGGATTCTCATTAAAATTTAAGGTGCGGAAGGAAAAAGGAGCTGCCAAGGATGAGAAATCAAAAACCTCGGCAAGTGCAGCTCAAAAGAGTTACACTGTACCAAAAAATCCACAAAAAGATACACAAGAAGCAAAGGCTGCCGATTCCACAGTTTCAGATCCAAGTTTACAAAAGACAAGTCCGGAAGATTTTACAAACTTTGTCTCTATTACAAAAACAGGATACGAAGATTATGGCGTATATACAGGAATCCGAATGGATCCTACTGCAAAAAGTGGCAAGAGATATGTCATTATAGAGCCTATGCTGTCCTCAAAAGACAAAGAAAATTTCGAGATTCTTAGAAAAATTTTGATGACAGAACTTACAATAGACATAAGCGAAATGGGATCAAAAAAAGATGCAGAAGAAAGACTCAAGAAGAAAATTAAGAATATAATTGACAAATATGGTCTTGAAATTCCAACCAAGACTTTGCCAAAGATTTTCTATCATGCAATTCGTGATTTTACACGTTTTGGAAAAATAGACCCATTGATGCATGATCCAATGATAGAGGAAATTAGTTGTGATGGAACAAACATACCATTGTACATATGGCATAGAGAGTACGAGTCAATGCCCACCAATGTTCTCTTTGAAACAGATCGGGAACTGGAAAATTATGTGCGCAAACTGGCATATCAATGTGGCAAGCATGTTTCTGTTGCAAATCCTATTGTTGATGCCACTTTGCCTGATGGTAGTAGAATCAATCTCACCTTAGGACATGAGGTCACAAAAAGAGGAAGCACGTTTACTATACGACACTTCAAGGATGACCCCATTACAATTGTTGATCTCAGAAAATACAACACAATATCTGCTGATGTTGGGGCGTACCTATGGTTCCTTGTAGAAAAAAGACTTACCATGCTAATATCTGGAGGAACAGCAAGTGGAAAAACTACTACACTAAATGCAATGTCAGCCTTTATTCCGCCTGGTAACAAAGTAGTAAGCATAGAAGACACACCTGAGCTAAACCTACCTCATGAGAACTGGATTCAATCTATTTCAAGACAAACCTTTACAGCTGGAGCAATAGGTGAAATAACACAGTTTGATCTTTTAAGAGCCGCATTAAGACAGAGACCAGACATTATCATAGTTGGAGAAACCAGAGGAAGAGAAGCTCATACTCTATTTCAAGCAATGGCAACAGGTCACGGTGGTTTCTCATCAATACACGCTGACTCTGTTAATGCATGTATTACAAGACTAACTTCTGCTCCAATGGAAGTACCAAAAATATTACTTGTAACTACGTTAGATGCAATATTTTTGCAGCTCAAACTTAGAATGGGTGACAAGTCAGTAAGACGTTGTCTCCAGATATCAGAGCTGGGTGGTTTTGATGAAAAGAGTGGAGATATTTTACTCAATGATGCATTCAGGTGGGATCCTGAAACTGACAAACACGTCTTTTCGGGGAAAAGCATAATGTTTGACAAGATATCAACTAGATTTGGACTCACAAAAGAACAGATCAACTATGAGCTAAACAAGCGAAAAACTGCCCTAGAGTGGATGGTTGAGAATAATATTCACAAACACAAAGAAGTAAATGCGGCCGTAATGGAATTTTATGCCAATCCAGAGCAGTTCTACGAAAGAAAGAGATTCTTAACGGGAGAGTAGGCATGTTTAGTCTCAAACGTCGAGTAGAGAAAAAAGAGATTAAAGAAAAAGCAGTAAGCAGGACTGTAGAAGATGCAACGGTGGTAAAAAAGAAACCGGCAGCGCAACCAATGCCTTATGAAACAAAAGAGACCAAGATAAAAGAGAAGCAGATTTCTGGCATATATGCAAAGGGATACAGACTACTTGGGAAGCGATTAACAAATGTGTTTGATAGACTCTCTGCGTTAGAGACTAAACTTGAGAAGGCTGGAATCCCAATTCCCTATCAGGCGTACATATCTGGAACTATCCTGATTAGTTTGATAGCAGGTGTAGTTGGTCTTGGTGTTGGGATCGTTATTTCTTTCTTGGTTAACTTACAGCCCGTTGAGTTTAGATTCTTTTTACCATTTTTTATAGCAGTTGCAGCATGTCAGGCTACTTTTGCGATAATGTACATTATGCCAGGTTTTAGCATCAGCTCAAGAAAGAAAAAATTTTCAGAAGAACTGCCGTACTTTATGGGATACATGGCAACACTTGCTTCTAGTGGTCTTACTCTTGAAGGAATATTCAAGGCAATTACAAGAGAAAATACCAACGAAGAGATCGTACTCAGTGCAAGAACCCTTGTACGAGACATCGACATGTTTGGTATGGATGTTATCACTGCCATCAGAGAACTTATCAGAAGATCACCATCAGAACCTTGGAGTGAGCTTCTAGAAGGATTAATAGCTACCGTGCAAACTGGTGGAAAACTTAAGGATTATTTTATAGCTACAGCAAAGGTGCAGATGGAAGAGAAGAAGTTTCTTCTCAAAAAAATGACATCATCACTTGGCGTAATTGCAGAAATGTATACAATTTTGCTTGTGGTATTTCCACTGATGACAATAATCATGTTGGCAATTATGGCACTTATGAGTACAGGTGGAGGCGGTCTTTTTGGAATGCCTATAGACATGCTTATGAAATTGATAACATACCTTATGGTTCCCATGATGGGAATAATGGTGTTGATGATGATGGATGGGATGGTGCCAAAGAGGTAAAATGACAAAACAAAATCAGAAAGTAAGCAAGAAAGGAAAAAAGAAGAGTTCGTCAGCGTCATTACTTAATACGCCGAAAAAAAAGACAATGTTTTTCTCTGGCATTGGTGCAGTTGTTGTAATAATAGCTTCTTTTGCTTTATCTACAATCCCTGGCAATAGTAGCCTAAGAGATCTAGGTTTTGTAGGAGGCGCAATAGTTGGCATAGTTCCACTTGCAATGCTAGACATGAAGCAAAAACGCAGATCAGACAGCATAGACAGAAACCTGCCCATCTTCCTCCTTACTCTTTCCAGTTCGGTGCAGAGCGGTCAGACGCTTTTGAGGGCCATTGAAGAGTCAGCTGATCGTAACATGGGGAGCCTGACACCAGAATTAAAGAATCTGCGTGCAAACATAAGCTGGGGAATGCCAGTTGAGGAAGCCCTTGAGAATTTTACCCGCAGAGTTGGAACTAGGTTGGCAAAACGTGTGATGGTCCTACTGCAACTTTCGATGGAGATTGGTGGCGATGTAATAGAAACTCTAGAAGTCATTCAAAAACATGTCACTGAAATGGCAAATCTTGAAAAGGACCGCAAGTCAGAGTTATCGCCTTATATATTTACGATATACATATCATTTGCAGTATTTCTTGGGATTACTGTCATACTTGTTTCTCAATTCTTTGTTCAAATTGAAGTAATGCAAGCATCACTTACCGAATCTATAGAAAAAGCAAAAATCAAAGCTCCTTCTGGGGGGGGCGGTAGCGGAATGCTTGAAGGCATTTTGGATGTCAATGTGAAGGACATTGTCAAAACCATATTTCATATGGCAATAGTAGAGGCTGTAATTGGAGGACTGGCAGCGGGCAAAATAGGCGAATCGTCATTTGTTGCTGGTGTAAAACATATAGTCATAATGGTGGTAATTGCAGTAATTGCATTTTATGCTGTGGGTGCATTTTAATGAAAATAATAGAGGTACATAAAATATTGAAAGAAAGGAGTAATAAACAATGAAATTATTCAGTGGAAAGAAAAAAGACGGTAAGGAAGAAAAAGAATCAGATGAGAACCTGAAATCTGTTTCCGAATTGAAGAAATCTGATGAAAAAAAGAATACCGACAAAAAAATTGAACAGCAAGTGGCTTCGGCGGTTACGGAAGATAAGAAGTTAAAAGAGACTGTACAGAAATCTGCTAACGAAATTAATGAGTCAAAACAGAAACAAGGGCAATCAGTTTCAACTAATCCATCAGATAAGCAAACAACGGTTCAGCTGGAACAAACATCAGTAAATGATGATGAGATAAAAAAGATCATTCAAGTAATATCTGAAAACAAGGAGGGGGCGATAAATCCATCCATAAACTTTGAAGAAAGTCGGCTTTACTTCCCTGCTTTAGCACACATGGGAACACATGAACATGTAGCATCACTTTTAGAAAAGCTATGTTCTCCATCTCTTAATCTGCTTGAAAAGACAGTTTTAGAAAAGCTAGCAGTGTGCCCCGATCATCCTGAGAATCTTTCTTCCACAATTCGTCTTTACTGTTCATCTTGCTTTGCAACGGATATTGTCAAACTACATCTTATCGAACACAAGGTCTGTGGATATATTACAGAAATAAGGGATTATGGCCAAACATCGGACTTTAACACTTGCATATCTTGCAAACACCAAATCAAGGATCCACAAAAAGAGATAAGAAGACTTGGAAGGTGGTATGAATGTAACAAGTGCAAAGTCAAGTTTGACAATTGTGTGATTAAATTACACTGTAGGAAATTCAATCATGATTTTGATATCAATCAGGCAAGCATGATTCTCATTCCTTCATACAAGCTAAAAGCTGAAGCCAAGTCATCTCAAGTATATTCACTTTCCCTTATCCCACAAATTGAAAAAATTTTGCAGTCACATGGTTGTACGATGCAAGATGCTTCTTTGGTAAAGGGCAGAAGTGGTGTAGTTCACAAGGTCAGCATCTATGCCCACGGTAACAACAAAACAATTCTTATTGACATTAAAA
>JBQTIK010000048.1:0-8995 GCA_052388195.1 Nitrososphaerota archaeon
AAGGTTGGAGCAATGGCATTTTTACGAAGAGAATTTAAAATTGTCATTCCAGTTGCCATAGGTCTTGCAGTTTTAATTGGTGCGGCAATTGGATTTTCAAACGGCATTGCTTTTGCGGTTGGTGCAGGTCTTTCTGCAGTTGCAGGATTGATTTCACTTAAAATCACGGTAAAGGCTGCTGTTCGTGCAGCAAATGCCTCAGGACAAGGACTTGGCCACACATTTGCTCTTGCTTTTAGAGGAGGAGCAACTGTCGGTCTTGCAGTTCCTGCCATGGCACTTTTGGCCATCACGTTACTCTATTTTGTATTTCCAGATCCTATCACAATAGCAGGTGTTGGAATTGGTGCTAGTCTCATTGCATTATTTATCAGAGTAGGAGGAGGAATTTTCACAAAAGCTGCAGACATGGGGGCAGATTTGGTTGGAAAAGTAGAGGCAAACATTCCAGAAGACGACCCACGAAATCCAGCGACTATTGCTGATAATGTTGGTGACAATGTGGGAGATGCGGCTGGCATGGGCTCTGATATTTATGAATCATATATTGTAACTATGCTTGCTTCATTGCTACTTGCTGCATTAATTGGCTCTCCTGAAAATCTGCTTTACCCAATTTTAATTGGTGCGTCAGGACTGATTGCTTCGATCATCGGGGCTGCAACAATAGGACCAAGAAAGATGACCGATGTTATGAAGCCACTAAGTCGCGCATTTTATGTTTCTGCTGCGATAGCAATAGGACTTAATTTTATTTTCACATACATGTTCCTTGGTCAAACGCCACTTGCATATGCACTGTTTGGTAGCACAGTAGTTGGAGTGATTCTAGTTCCTATAATACAGAGAATTACAGATGTGTTTACTAGTTACAGGTTCAAGCCAGTAAAGGAAATTGCTGCAGCGGCAAAATGGGGGCATGCATCGCTTACACTTATGGGAATAATACAAGGAATGCGTTCAACAGGACCGTTTATGATTGCAATAGTTGTTGCTCTTGCAACATCATATGCAATCGCTCATTCAGCTGCACCAGATCCATCACAAGCTGTACTGTATGGCATTTTTGGTACCTCACTTACTGCAATGGCCATGCTTAGCCTTGCTGGCATAGTCTTGAGCATAGATGCTTTTGGTCCAATTAGTGACAATGCGGGTGGAATTGTAGAAATGACACATATGGGAGAGGAAAATCGCAAGGTTACAGATGAGATAGATGCTGTAGGAAACACTACAAAGGCAGTCACTAAGGGCTTTGCAATTGCAAGTGCAGGTCTTGCAGCTTTAGCAATGATTCAAGCTTTTCAGTATGAAGCAGAAAAGATATTCCATGTTGCGTTTGATTACAGCTTATCAAATCCTGCAATAATAATTGGCCTACTTGTTGGTGGCTTGATTCCGTTTTTCATTACAAGCCAGCTCATTGGTGCAGTTTCAAGAGCAGCTTCCAAGATGGTGGAAGAAGTAAGAAGACAGTTTAAAAACACTCCTGAAATTCTTACCGGCAAATCAAAACCAGATTATGCAAAGTGTGTTGATGTTGCAACTGTAGCATCATTACGTGAGCTGTGGAAATCTGCGACTATAACAATTGCTGCACCAATAATACTTGGTGTAATATTGGGTCCTCCAGCTGTTGCGGGACTTTTGATGGGAGCTGTTGTTACAGGAATTTTCTTGGCCTACCATCTGGCAAATACCGGCGGAGCGTGGGATAACGCCAAAAAATACATGGAAATTCAAGGGCAAAAAGGTACTGATGAACATAAAATTGCAATCGTTGGTGATGTAATAGGAGATCCATACAAAGATACGGCAGGCCCTGCACTAAATACAGTCATCAAACTGTTAAACACAGTATCAATTGTGTTTGTATCAGCATTTATTACAATTCTTGTTTTGTAGATTAGCCTGAGTTTTTCTCGTCAACTACTATTGTCATATCAAGTTCGTCTATTTGCGCCTCGATTGTTTTCTTAATGGTGTCATTATGCTCTGGGCAGAACTTGAAAAATCCATCAACTGTCTCAAAACAACCACAGATCCACTGTGTCTTAATATCACCTTCTATGGTTAGCTTGTTGTATGGGATTTTTGTCATCTTATTTACGATGTTATTTATGATGTCATTCTAAAAAGACTTTTCACTTGCAGATATTATAAAAATTAAAAATGGTTTATGGACAGCCTTCCATCTTTTGGATGAAGTATCCATTTTTGCGGATTTGTTCTGCTATAGGTTCTGGTGCACCTTGGGTATGGCAAAACTGGCACTCTTCTGTAGTGACTTTTGCGTTGCCTTCACCGACTGACTTTAACCATTCTTGTGCATATGCAATTGCTTTTTGATGGTCTTTGACATCAGTGATAACATCAAAGTGCATAGTGTGGCCATCTTTGGCCTCAACATATGTATCGTATACGTGAATGTCCATATTTTCTCATTTTAAGAAGGGATATTTATTTCAAATCACTATCTTGGCTGTGATACACAAGATCACGCTAGATTTTCCAAAAATAAAGACTATACATTTGGAATTAGATGATGAAAAAGCTCCAAAGACAACCAAAGCTTTTCTTGATTGCTTGCCACTTACTGTTGGAATAAACGTGTGGGGAGAGGAGCTATACACTGATGAAACGCCAGTAGCTGTTAGTGCAGAAAATGCAAAATCTTTGGTAGATTTGATGGATGTTGCGTACTGGCCCACAGGCAAAGCGATCTGTCTCTTTTTTGGACCAACGCCCATAGGAAAAAAAGGTGAGATCAGACCTTATTCTCCGGTAAATGTAATTGGCAAGATCAAGGATGAAGACAAAAGATTTCTAAAGGACATACGTGATGGAATGATGATAACTTTCAGGGTTTCTAAGTAATCATCTAGGCAATGCTTTTACGCTAGAAGTACGTAGAGGATTTGAATGTGGGAGCTCAAAACTCACCTAAAATGCAAGGAGTGTAACATTTCCTTTACCGATAAGGAACACTTTGAAAGGCACAAGAAGAAGATACACAAATAGCTACAGAACAGCCAAGTCCACAGGTATTATTTTGGAGTCAAAAACATATGCCTTAAACTCTTGGCTTTTATTTGAAAAGATTATCCAAGGAACTGGATTTATTTCCATATATTTTTGGTCAGTTAAAGATGGGTAGGCGCTGACGTCTGGATGAGAATGAAAAATTCCAACTACATCAAGTTGTCTTTTTTCTGCTTCCTCGTATATTTTTATGAGTTCTTCATTTGATATAGTAAAGTTTACTGGTGATTCTTGTGTGTTTTTTGTCAGAAAAATATCTTTAACTGTAAAATGGTCATTTTCTATCTTTCCAAACAATACTGCGCAGGATTCGTTAGGAATATTATTTCTTGCATGTGTGGCAAGAATATCTATCTGGTCTTGTGAAAAAACTATTTGCAATCTTACTCTACTGTGATTTTCCCTGTCATAAATGGGTGTACCGTACACAGGTACTCGTATTCTCCTGCTGCAAGGTTTTCAGTATTAAGACTCCATTTAGCCCCAGCAGATATCAAGTCTGAATCAAATGTGTCACCAAAGTCAACTGAGCTTGTTACTGTATGTATTACATTGTCATTGTTTGTCCACTCAATCACATCCCCTTTTGATGCAGTAACAACATCTGGATTATAGTCAGGATTGTCAGGAGTTGCGGCTCCAGCCAGTATCTCTACTGGTATTATGTTTGCAGTAGGAGATATCGGTTCTGCTGGTTCTGAGGGCTTTTCTTCCTCTTCTTTCATCACAGGTGGTACTAAGGAAAATTGCGCACCAGGTCCTACAAATCCTAGAGTAACAAATGTTGCAAGTCCAACACCGGCGGCCAGGATGAATATCACAGATATTGGCTTGGCATATTGTGGAATTTTCATGGCAGCATACGCAACAATGATTGTTGGAATTATTATGATCAGCAATACTCCTGAAAATGTTGCTAGGGTGGTAACTGAGGTTAGTGTAAATGCAAACGCGCCAAAAGAACCCGCAATTCCAAAAATTACCAAAGTCGTGGCTTTGGCCCTGTTGCTAGTTGAGACTCCGCCATTTAGGATGCCGCATGCCAAAAAGATCAAACCAAACATCATCGTAAGACCCGTAAGAGCGTGCATTCCATCGATGAAAGTCTTGGCAATGCCAGCATATGCAACTACCACGCCTGTCAGGCCTATGGCAGTAAGGCCCATGCCGGGCATCATCAAGTCCCAGTCACTCATTTGTGGTAGATTCAAGAAGTGAGCTAAATAATCCTTTTGAACCTCATAACACAAGGTTCGAAGAAATTAAATCCCTAGCAAAACTGCTAACAAAGAGTTGGGATTAAAAGAAATACTTGAAATATCAAAGCCGCGCATCGTCGTTTTGCTTGTCATTACTGCAGTCACATCCATGTATGCAGCAAGCAAACTGATTGGTCCTGAGCTTAGCTATTCAAGCCTTTTTCATATCATTGTAGCTGGCACACTCTCCTCGGCTGGCTCTAGTGCACTTAATCACTATTACGATAGAGATGTTGATCGTTTGATGAAACGAACTAGCACAAGACCCATTCCATCTGGCAGAATGTCTGCAAGAAGTGTTATGTTGTATGGATTAGTAGTTAGTACGGCTTCAGTGATTTATGCAGCAGTTACTCTAAATCTTGTTTCTACTTTTTTTATCGCACTTGGTATATTCTTCTATGTTATTGTGTACACGGCATGGCTTAAGCGAAGCAATTCTTCAAACATTGTAATTGGCGGATTTGCGGGAAGTGCGGCGTCCATGGCAGGCTGGTCTGCTGCCACTGGATCTATGGACTTGCTTGGGGCACTTGTAGGAATTTTGGTTTTTCTGTGGACTCCATCTCACTTTTGGTGTCTGGCAATGAAGATTAGAAATGATTATGAGGAAGCAAAGATTCCAATGCTTCCGGTTTTAGTTGGAATGCAAAAGACATCAAACTATATTTTGATCAATACTGCAATCCTACTGCCTTACTCTCTTGCATTGTACGCATTTGGATTGGGCCTTGTGTATCTAGCAATAGCTGCTGTCTCTGGCGGACTACTTTTGTCATATCATTACAAACTTACAAAAAACCCAACACCAGAGTTTGCTTGGAAAGCATACAAAGTAACGGCGCCGTATCTTACTGTAATATTTGTAGGAATTGCTTTAGACGCCGCGTTTCATTTTAGAATTTAGTTAGGTTCTTCTTGGTCTGGTTCAATACCTGGAAAGCCAGCCTCGTAATCACGTTCTAATTTCTCTTTGTTTTGTTCTTCTATCTCGTCTTTCTCATTTTCCTTTTCTACTATCTCTATCCTACGTTGTTCCTTTGTAAGCCAGCTTACTTTGATGAGTCCATATATTTCCAAGTCTAGCAGAGTCTTGTTGAACTGGTCTTCAGGAAGAACTATTCCTTCCTTGATCAGAAGCTTTGATAGCTCAGAGTCTGTTAGAGAGCCAGAGTCTTTTACCTTTTCATATACTAGATTTTTTAATGGTAGTGTCATTTCTTAACCGTAAAATGTCTTGTCAATTGGTTTTGGTATGGCATATGATATATTCTCTTTTATTGTTCCATACCATTCGTCCACACTCTTTGTTATAGAAGGTTTGATGAGCTTTAGTGCAGCTGCAAAGTCTGCACTTCCTATTTTAGCAGAGTCATTTTGCATAGCATGTACTGCAGCTTCTCTGCATATGGCTACAAGGTCCGCACCGCTGTAACTCTTTGTAGCAACTGCAATCTCCTTTAGGTCTACATCACTAGAAAGTGGCATTGTACGAGTTAGAATCTTGATTATCTCAAGCCTTCCTTTTTCATCTGGTGGTTGTACATACAAGATTAGATCTAACCTGCCAGGTCGTAGAAGTGAAGTATCCAGCAGATCGGGTCTATTTGATATTCCTACTACAACGACTCTAGAAGCTCCCCCATCTTCCATCTCAGTTAAGAGCTGACTCAAAAGTCTCTCACCTACTCCACCGTCCTCACCAGATTTTGCTCTAGCTAGTGAATCAAGCTCATCAAATATGACAATACATGGAGAAGACGCCTTGGCTTTTCTAAAGATCTCTCTTATTGCCTTTTCTGATTCTCCGACCCACTTTGACAGGATTTCAGGACCTCGTACAAAGATCATGTTTGCCCCACTTTCTGTTGCAAGTGCCCTTGCAAGTAGCGTCTTTCCACATCCTGGCGGGCCATACAATAGTGCACCCTTTGGAGGTTTGATTCCCATCTTTTGGAATTTGGTGGGCTCCTTTATTGCAATGATCAAATTGTCGTGCAGCGTCCTTTTTGAATCATCCAATCCGCCAACATCTTTCCACCATACCTTTGGGCTTTCTACATAGAATTCCCTCATGGCAGTGGGCACAATTTCATGCATTGCATCGTAAAAGTCTTGAAGACGTATCCTCATTGATTGCAAAACATCAGATGAGATTTTCTCTGTTTCTAGATCAATTTCTGGCAAGTAATTTCTAAGAGCTTTCATGGCTGCCTCTCTGCACAATGATTTAATGTCAGCTCCAGTGTAGCCATGGAGTTCTGCTGCTAGTGTTTTCAAATCCACATCTTCTGCAAGAGGCATTCCTCTTGTGTGAATGTGGAGTATCTCTAGTCTTTCATCTGCGTTTGGAACCGAAATTTCAATCTCCCTATCAAATCGTCCTGGTCTTCTCAAAGCTGGGTCTACGCTTTCTGGTCTGTTTGTTGCACCCAAAACAATGACGTTTCCTCGTTCAGTAAGTCCATCCATCAAAGCTAAAAGCTGTGCTACTACACGTTTTTCTACATCACCATATGCTTCTTCCCTTTTTGGAGCAATTGCATCAATTTCATCTATGAATATTACACTTGGCGAATTTTCTTTTGCTTCCTTGAATATGTCACGAAGTCTGGCCTCAGTCTCTCCGTAATACTTGTTCATTATCTCCGGTCCATTTATAGAATAAAAGTTGGCTTCTGATTCACTTGCAAGCACTTTTGCAATCAAAGTCTTTCCACATCCTGGTGGACCATATAACAAAATTCCACTGTGTGGTTCGATTCCCAATCTGTTAAAGACCTCTGGATGTCGAAGCGGCAGCTCTACAATTTCTCTCATTCTCTTTGTCTGTCCTTTAAGTCCACCAATTTCTTCATATGTTACACGAATCTTTTTGTCAACTGATGTGTCAGTTAGAATTGTAAGAGTGGTTGCTCGTTCTATCTTAACTACGCTTTTTGGCGATATTTTATGAATCTTAAAGTCCATTGAGTTTCCAAGAATCATTACCGAGATTTCATCACCTTCAGAAAGTGGCAATCCCTTTAGTCTGTTCTTTACAAAATCGGTAAACTCCTTGTCCACAGTGACGTTGCCGTTCACAGGCATCAATACTACACTCTTTGCGGGTTTGGCCACAATCTTTTTTACATTAACAAGGTCGTTTGTTGCAACACCGACGTTCTTTCTTGTCTGACCATCAATTCGTATCATATCAGGAGCCTTGTCATCATCGTCTGTAGGCCACACTATTGCACAGCTAGATCGCTTTCCAATAATTTCTACCATGTCCCCTGGCTCTACCCGTAGGTATTCCATGGCTTCTGGCTCTATTCTTGCGCGCCTTTTTCCCACATCTCGTTGCTTTGCTTCACCGACACGCATTTGCAACGGTTCATCTTTTCGTACCAAAATATCACCTACTTTACATCAACAGAGGCTCTGCTCATTCCCAAGTCTTCAAACTCTCCTACACCATCTATAGATCTGACCGCGTTTTCAAGCGAGTCCATCTGTCCTTCCTTATCATCTAGGGAAAACTCACCGTTAATAAAGTAAAGACCAAAAGCAAGTGGCTCTTTTGTGTATTTTAAAAGCTTGATTCCATCCTTTAGTACAGAGCCGATCTTTTTTGCAAGCTCGTCCAGATCTACTTCTGTGCCTGTTGGAAGAATTTTTGCTTTAAGTAAAAGGCGCGCCATTTTTTCTATGGTCCATCAAAGTTGCAGGATTTGCAGTGGTAAGATCTTGCTGCCTCTCTGCAGCTCTCGCATCTCCACAGCAGTACAGAACCACAGCTTGGACAGTTGAATTTCACGCATTTATCATTAGGCATTATAGTTCTGTGGCAGGAGCTACACACTGGTAATGCAATAGATGACGACATGGTTCAGAGCTCATTAAAAACCGAATTTATACCTTGCTTATCAATTGTATCATGATAACAGCTTTCTAAACTCGCTTCCCAGAATTGCTTGCACTGCCTTGACAGATCCCTTTACTCCAAGAAGCTTGGCAATGGATACTGTGTGAAAATCAAAGGTGCCCTCTTTTGCGATCTCTTCTAGAATTTGCGGCGTGACTGAATCAAAGAGCTTGTCTATGGTCTTGTTGTCAAATCTTTCTAAAAGCTTGCGTGCTAAAAGCATGTTTTCAAACTCCTGGCCAAATTTTTCATGCCATACTTTTTGATATTCCAAAAGATCGGCTGGTTTTTTTGATTCTAGGAATTTGGAAATTGCCTTGCCTGCAAATATGCCACCAAGACCGCATGAATATATTCCACCTGCGGTAGTTGGTTTTGACTGGCCAGCAGCATCCCCTATTGTTACTATATTTTTTGAAACAAAGTTTTCTATTGGTCCTTTTATCCATATTGGAGCAAAGACCTTTCTTACTATGGAGTGCCTTCCTTTTTGTGCAAGAAAGTTTTCAAGGGCTGCTGATGCGTTGATTCCTTTGCCTGCAACTCCAACTTTTGCAATGTCATTTGCTGTTGGAATAATCCAAGCAAAGAAACTTGGATACTTTTCTTGATCAAAATAAACCTCGATTCTTTCCTTTTCAATCCAATCTGCATAAACTTCATACTGCGCAGACTGCAATATTCCCTCTCGATCTTTCTGAACAAGTGAGGATACACCGCGTGCATCCACAACAATTTTGCATTTCAATGACCCTTCTGATGTTCTGACTTCGTCTTCTTTGACTTC
>JBQTIK010000049.1:0-30206 GCA_052388195.1 Nitrososphaerota archaeon
CTGATTATTTTCTCATCGTTCCAGCTAGCCCTGTATACTACGGCCGCGGGTGTCGAATTTGGGTATCCACCAGCCATAGCTTCCTTTACTATATCGCCAATGAGATGCACCCCAAGATAGAAGACCATCGTGGCTTTGTGCTTGGCAAGCTCAGAAATGCTCTCTCTTTTTGGAACGGCGGTGCGTGATTCTGGCCTTGTTATTATTATGGTCTGAGTGACGCCAGGAAGGGTAAGCTCTGTTCCAAGTGAAGCAGCTGAGGCAAGAACTGAACTTACCCCAGGAACAATCTCCGATTCTATTCCTACTTCTTTGAGATTGTCCATTTGTTCCCTGATTGCACCGTAAATGGTTGGGTCCCCATCATGAAGCCTTACAACTAGTTTGTTTTTTAGAGCATTTTTTTTTAAAATGTCAAAAATTTCTTCTCTAACAAGCTTTGATGCATCATGAAGTTCCGCATTTTTGCAGAACTTCAAAATTTTTGGATTAAGTAAAGAACCAGAATATATGACAGTATTCGCCTTTTGAATAAGCTTTTTTGCCTTTATCGTCAGAAGATCTGGATCACCAGGACCTGATCCAACCAAGTAGACTTTAAGCACGCTTTACCACCATTATTGAAAAATATTTACTTGTCATGGTATCTTTTGTAACTTCACCAAGTGTCAGTTTCTTAACAATCTCTTCATCAGTACCAACATCTTGCGCTATTGCAAAAAGTGAATTATCTGAAAATCCAGCTTCTTTTAAAAGTGCGATAACTTGATCAAAGTATCTACCATCCTTTAGAAATATCATGGTGTCACAATTTTTCGCTGTTTCTTTTACTCTAGACAGATCATAGCAAGCAGGAATTACTGCCACAGTTTCATCTCCTTCTGCAATACTAATGCCAACTTTAGATGCAAATGCAAACATGGATACTATTCCAGGGATAACTGTAATCTTAATCTCTGGGTGTTTTGATTTTAGTTCACGTTGCAGATAAATCCAAGTGCTATAAAGAGATGGATCTCCCACAGTAAGATAAACCACGTTTTTGCCAGATCTTATAGTGTCTGCTATTGTCTGAGCATTCTTTTCCCACGTATTCTCTAGTACTTGTTTGTCTTTGACCATTGGAAAAACCAAGTTTACAACATTTGGTTTTTTGGAGTCATCAATGACTGATGAAATAATAGAATATGCAATGCTTGTTTTTCCTTCCTTAGAGGTTGGGCACATTATAACGTCGGCATTGTGAATAGCCTTTACTGCTTTAACAGTTAAAAGTTCAGGATCGCCAGGACCACATCCAACACAAACAAGTTCAGCCAACAATGGCGATTCAAGTTGCGCCTAATTAAAAGCTAGATTTTTGTTGCAGAAATTATAGTAACGGGGTTCCTTGCAAGCATCATTGTTCCCATAGAGGTTTTACGGCTCTTTGAAACCGTAATCTGAGTAACGTCCACATCGGAAAATTTGAGCTTTCCAATTACATCCAGAACTGCAAATAAGGTTTCAACTAGGATTGTACCAATAACTATTCTCCCCCCTGACTTTAACTTGCCCTCACAAAGCTTGAGTATATCCCTTGTATCTCCTCCGCTTCCTCCTATGAAAATTGCATCTGCCAAGGGCAACTCAGCAATTTTTTCTGTAGCATTTCCTGAAATTACTGTAACGTTTGATATTCCAAACTTGGTAAGATTTTTCTTTGTCAGCTCTATCGCCTTTGGATCAAAGTCAATTGAATATACTTTGCCAGATGGTTTGATCTGTAATGCAGCTTCAATTGACACAGATCCACTCCCACAACCAATATCATATACGGTTTGACCTGGAGAAAGTCTTGCTTTACTTATCTGGACAACACGTACTTCTTCTTTGGTTATTGGAACTTCCTCTAATCTCTCAAAAAACTCATCTGGGATTCCAGGCGTACTATATTTCCACATCTAGCACAGTGAGATAATCTAGATATTTTAGTGCTACCTAACAGGGTTTAGATCTATTGCACCAGGATGCATTAGGGTTTTAACCAGAATCCAGCTAAATATGAACATGAAAAAGTAGCTTCCTATTCCTGTCATGATCAGCTTTTTCTTGTCAGATGGAGGAAGGGGTATCCGCATTGCCTTTGCTATTCCATATGAGACAATAAATAGAAAAATCATAATTCCAAATCCGACAAAGGGTCTTGATTCCATTTCTACCGAATTGCCAATCTGTGCTGAAATTGTACCTGCAAGAATACCAAGTGCTACACGAATCCAGAAGAGCTTATCAAGCGAATTTTTTGTCTTTATTGCTTCTGTTTGATTTGCAGATGGATCAGATGTAGGTTCCTTTACGCTGGGATCATTAGGGTCAGATTTTTTTTCGTGCTCTTTTTTCTTAGGATGTCTAGTCAATTAAATTTACAAAATGACTCAGAGGTTCCTTGTTTAAAATCTTTGGTTCAAGTCTTTCAATAGTAACAGTATAATTTTGGAGTGATAACGCATTATCATGACTCTAGCTGGAATAGAACTATGTTATCTAGTAAAGGAGATTAGTAAAAAAATTAGTGGATACTATGTAAGCAATATTTATGGAATAAGTCGTGAAAGTTTACTTTTCAAACTGCATCATCCAGAAAAACCAGATATTTTACTAATGTTTTCCACGTTTGGATTATGGATTACCACAAACAAAATAGAACAAATTGAAGAAAATAGACTATTAAAAAGACTACGAAATGATCTTCTAAGATCAAAGATCACTGAAATAAAACAAATTGGTACAGAAAGAGTTGCATATGTAACATTTAGTGGAATGGATCAAGAATCCATTCTTGTGGGAGAATTTTTTGGAGATGGCAATATCATTTTGTGCAACAAGAATATGAAAATTCTTACGTTATTACATTCAATTGATGTAAGACATAGAAAACTAAGTATGGGACTGAATTATGAACCACCTCCACAAAGTGGACTGAACATTTTTGAAATGACAACAAAAGATCTTTTGGAAATACTATCTGTTTCAACACCTGTGGTAAGATGGATAGGTAGGACTTTAGGACTTCCTGCAAAATATGCTGAAGAAATAGTGCGACGTGCAGAGATAGACCCACAGGTAGGGGGAAACAATCTTTCAAAAGCAGATGTAGAAAAAATCTTCACCGTAACTAAAGATCTTACAGAAAAAATTGTAAATGGAATACATGAACCAGTCGTGGTAAAGGATGGAAAAAACTCTGATGTCTTTCCTATCATTCTTGGGCAGACAAAAAACACAAACTATATCAAAGTATCAAGTTTCATGGAAGGACTAGATTCACTTTTTACAGAAAATCTTCTTGAACAAGGCAAGTCATCCCAAACAGACACAGTAACCCAAAAGATAGAGGAGTTTGAGCATAAGCTAGAAGAACAAATTAGAGCAATATCAAAAGTCAAAGAAAGGGCTAATGCAATTTCAGGTGTAGCAAGATCTCTTTTAGATTTGGTTGCAAAGGGTGTAATTTCACTTGACGACCCAGTGATTTCAAATGCACTTCAATCTCACAAATCATCACTTGTAAGAGAGAAAGGCGTCTTGTTTGTAGAGGTTAGCGATGAAAAAATCCAGATAAACCCAGATTCTACCATACAAGCTATTGCTTCAACCTTGTTTAATGAATCAAAACGACAGCTAAGGGCAATTGAGTCCATCGAATCTGAAAAGAAGAAAACAGAAAAGAGTTTAGAATCTTTTAGAAAGCAGGCAAGTGTAGCAAAGGATTCTATTGTATATACGGTACAAAAGAAAAAAGAGTGGTACGAGCGATATAGATGGTTTTTTACTTCTGATGGTCATTTGGCAATTGGTGGACGTGATGCATCATCAAATTCATCTGTGATAAGAAAACATCTTGAAAAAGATGACAAAGTGTTTCATGCCGAAATTGTTGGATCTCCATTTTTTATCCTAAAGAACGATTCTACATCTACAGTAGCGAGTATAATGGAAACAGCGCAGGCAACCGTCTGTTTTAGTAGGGCTTGGCGGGAAGGACTGTACGGATTAAATTCATACTGGGTAAACCCAGATCAGATAAAGACAGCTGCTCCAAGTGGCCAGTTTATTGCAAAGGGTTCTTTCATAGTTGATGGACAAAGAAACTTTGTAAAAGTAACTAATATGCGTCTATGTGTTGGTCTTTTTGAAAAAGATGGGAGATATTCTTTGATGTGTGGTCCTCCTGACCCAGTCAAAAAAAACTGTACATATTATGTTATTATAGAGCCATCTGGTTATGAAATGACAGAAATTGCCAAAAAAATAAAGCTTGAATTTCTTAAGTTTAAGGAAATGGAAGAGATTGTGAAGGCAATTAGTATTGATGATTTCATCCGAGTTTTGCCAGCAGGCGAGAGTCACATCGTGGAATCTGGAACTGGTGAGGCATACAAATGAGCACAAAACAACCTATTTTTATCGTAGATGCTATGCTTGGAAATCTTGCAAAAAAACTGCGAGTTCTTGGATATGATTCAACATACTTTTCGTCTATTGAGGATGAAAAACTTGTTGTCATAGCAAAAAACGAAAAACGTATCATCTTAACAAAAGATGAACAGCTTGTCAATGCTACACAAAACCAAGATGTTATGAGTATACTTATCAGGGGAAATGACGAGTTTGAACAAATTGCACAGATAAACGCCAAGATAAAGCTAGAAAAGTTTGTAATAGATTCAAACAGTTCGCGATGTGTTATTTGTAATGGCAAACTACAACCAATTGAAAAATATCGAATTATAAATAAAGTTCCAGAAGGAGTCCTACAAAGAGAAGAAAATTTTTGGATGTGTGGTGGGTGTAAAAAAATCTACTGGCGGGGGACTCATTTTGAAAAACTTCAAGAATTTGCTAATCAATTAAACAACAGGTTACAATGAGTCTTTCGGATAGTGATGGTGAAATTCTAGTAAAGACTGCAAGATCTGCTGTCACCGAATATCTTATGACCAAGAAAAAGATTGTACTACAAGAAGATTTCAAATCTAGATTTTCTTACAATTCAGGAGTCTTTATTACTTTAAACAAAGCAAATGATCTAAGAGGATGTATTGGATTTCCTACACCCGAAAAAAAGCTCTATCAATCACTTGTAGATGCGTCTATAGCTTCTGCCACCGAAGATCCTCGCTTTCCACCTCTCAAGTATGAAGAGCTAAACGATATTTCATTTGAAATAACTATCTTAACTCCATCCATCGAAGTTAAAGTAGAAAACACGCTTGACTATCCAAGCAAAATAAAGGTGGGCAGGGATGGTTTGATTGTGAAGTGGGAGTTTGGTTCCGGTCTTCTTCTGCCCCAAGTCCCTATAGAATGGGGTTGGAATGAGGAAGAGTTTCTCAATCACGCATGTGAAAAGGCTGGTGCGCCCCACGATTGCTGGAAAAGAAAAGAGACAAAAATACTCAGGTTTGAAGGGATTGTTTTCAAAGAGATAAGCCCCAACGGAAATGTGGTACGAGTACCATTATAGTATTTTACCGGTTTCAGCATCAAGAGAGATTTTCTTTCCATCCTTTATGGAACCATAATCTTCTTTTGATGCTACAACCAGTGGTATGTTTGCAAGTGCACAACCAGACGCCGTAGTTAGATCAGCTTTTAAACAAATCATTGCATGTGGAGCGCATTTGTTAGATTTCAGGGAGAATATGGTATATGCACCAACACTACTTCCAACCCCAAATGGAAAAACAAGAATCTTTCCTGCAAGAGACTTACCAAAGAGGTCGTGATTTTTGTCTCTTATTTTCCCCGTTTTTTTGTCCACTGCACCAAGAAAATTAATTGGTTTGTTTGCAACAAGAACTTCACCTTGAGCTTTACCCTTTACTATTATCTTTAATGTCATTTTGTTTCTTCCTGTATAATTTGACTAAGACTTTTTAGATTCACATCTACGCCATTTGAGGTTCGCAAATAATATGCTCCTTTTACACTGTTTGTCACTACACCATCAACACCGCTTTTGTCAATTAATGGTGTTAGACAGATACAACAGTCATAGAGAAGCTCTCCTCCAGCATGCTCTATGTTGGCGGTATATCCAAGACGTCTAGCTTGTTCCTGAATTGCTCTTGGACAAAAAACCATACAACGCTTGTTGAAGACTTTTCCCTTTAGCATTGCCGCGAGATTTGATATCTCATCCAACCCCAGCTGAGGGCTCCCAAGAGTGATAATGTCACCGGAGTCCGTAGTATTTAGCTCATCGTGTACTTTTTGCATTTCTTTTCTGTCAAAATCTATGGTTTCCCCCTTGGCGTCACCCAAGGTAAACATTCCACATGTTCCTGAGGTGCCCATACCAGCACAAAGTGACTTGCAGCTACGCCTGTCAAGTTCTTTTATTCCAGAAATAGCAATAGAGCTTTCAGCAACCTTTCCTGCAAAGTATCCCAACATGCCATAAGTTAGCTCATCTTTCTTATCTACACTCATTCGTATTGTTAGGTTTGGGTTTCGAGATTCATCTTTTCGTAAATCAGAATATGGACTTTTGCCAGTTAGCGCACTTGCAAGAGCACTAAAAGCGCCCTCTTTATTTGTTTTAAGGTTGGATATTGAATTTGCATAAATTGCTGCATTACTTTCAGCAAAAGAAACATGTGTTCCTTTTTTTGGTAGCTCAAATATCTCATAAGGAATGCAAGAAAAAGAAGGAATGGCCCCCATTTTTTCATATGAGTTTTTTATGCTTCGCTGTTTTGTGATAAATTCCTCATTCACACCATATTTGGAAACTGTGTCAAAGTCAAATCCCATCGGATTGACAGTGGTCTTGACTTTAAACTTGGCATCTTTGCTTAGGTTTGAAAGAAATTCCTCTCCTGCATCTCCTATAGTATTGTAGTTTATACCAGAAAGATGCGCCCATTCTATTGGAAGTAGATGATCTGCATTTGTTGCTTCACCTATAGCGACAAGAATTCGATATGCAAGTGCAAGGGTTTCACCTTGTTCGCCTTTGAGAGCTGCCTCTTCTTCTTTTGTTAAATCCAACATGCGTACTCTGCTCTGACAGATATAATACTTGTATGGTCTTTATAATACAAAGTCCAAGTAGATCGGATGGAAAAGATTCTGTGTGGAATGATAAATACAATGAACTCTGTCAAGCCACCCAGGATGACTGCACTTAGGGAACTGCACGAAGCTGAAACTGGCGGACCGCTTAGTATTCTCATTGGAACCATACTTTCCGCGAGAACAAGAGATGAAAATACTTCGTTAGTAGTTAAGAAGTTGTTTGCAAAATACAAGACTGCACATGCACTTGCCAGAGCTAAAGTTTCTGATGTTGAAAAGATAATCAGGTCAACTGGATTTTATCGTGTAAAAGCAAGGAGAATAATCAGAGTTGCGTCACTTATTGATTCTCAATATTCTGGTAAGGTTCCAGACGATTTAGATGAACTGCTCAAGCTTCCAGGTGTTGGTAGAAAAACTGCAAATTGTGTACTGGTATATGCGTTTGACAAGCCAGCAATACCTGTAGATACTCATGTTCATAGAATTTCAAATAGACTTGGTCTTGTGGAAACAAAGACCCCAGAGGAAACAGAATTTGCATTAATGAAAAAGATTCCAAAGAAATACTGGCTTAAAATAAACGATACGTTTGTGATGTATGGTCAGAATATCTGCAAACCCATATCTCCTATGTGTGATGTCTGTCAATTAAAAAATGACTGCAAATACTACAGAACTACACTCGCTTCTTAATCTTTAACAATATTACTACCAACACTCCTATTGTTCCTGCCAGAATAAAGGGCAGATAAAAGAGTGGATTAGCAGCTGGATTTCCAGAAACGACGTTTAGTAGCAGGCTTCCTGAATTAGTTGCGTAAGGATCTGTTGATGACTCCATACCGTAAACAGCAATTTCTTTTATCACAAAGTTTTCAACATCCAAATTAGAAACTACTATTCTTTCACCATTATTTACAGAAAAGCCAGTGGTATCTGAATATGCGGCTGTCACATGTTTACCAGGCTTCCACCCATCTTCTATGCGGCTGTGAATTACTGCATATCCAGTATCAGGAGTTTGTACGGCCACCCAGAATTTAAAATCAGGTTGACTGCCCATCCCAATTTCTACAAATTTTTCTTTGTTTAGATTATCGTATAATCGCATTACTGCATTACCAAGAGGATTTGCGTATACTAGATTGTTCTCAATAGTAAGTTGCCAGTTTATTGCATGTTCATGTTCTAGTGTTATTATATTGGCATCGCTGCTGACGACGTTGAACTTCTCAGAGGGAATTTCTAGTGTTTCAATACTAATTGAGGGGTTTGACTGCGTCTGTGCATATCCAGGAAAAATTGTAATTGTTAGTAAAATGATGAAAATAATTACGCGTTTCACGAGTTTAACTTAGTTGGCTTTAATAAAAATCTAGTCGACAAAGGGTTTGTCCCAGCTCATTATGATTTTAGAAACTTCAGGTCGGATCATATATTCTGATGGTGTTTGTCCCTCAAGGATCATGCTTCTAAGCTTGGTACCGCTAAGCTGCTCATGAAATTCTGGTTCGTGCGGACAGTTCCTTTCACTTGCAAACGAAAGGCATTTTTTACAATAGAAAAATGCTGGATAAAATATAGGTTCGATTTGAAGATCTGGATATTCTTTGAATATTTCCTGGGCAGCAAATGGGTGGTAATAATCTCCAACCCCTGCATGATCACGACCTATTATAATGTGAGTACAACCATAATTTTTCCTCATTATTGCATGATGAATTGCCTCCTTTGGTCCTCCATACCGCATCTCTGTGTGAAGTGTTGCCAGATAACATCTGTTTTGTGGATAATAATGGTTGATCAGTGTTTCATATGCACTAACTATAACCTCGTCTGTAAAGTCACCTGACTTTTTCTTTCCTATTAAGGGATTTATGAAAAGACCATCATGTGTGTTAAGTGATGCCTTTTGTAGCATTTCATGTGCAACATGAGGAACATTTCTTGTCTGAAATGCTACAACGGTTTTCCATCCGGCCTTTTCAAAGCTTGCTCTGGTTTCTGTCGGTGTTTTTCGATATTTTCGTATTGGTATTTCTTTTGGTCTTTGGAAATAGTCTATTTTCCCACCTACCAGAACATCCTTCATTGCCATAGTTTTTGCTACACCTGGGTGTTTTGGATCTGTGGTACCATACACTCCTTTTGCAATTGCGTTCTTGTCAAAAGTGTAGATGGCCTCTACATGTAAAACGGCAAAGCTATTATCTTCCGAATTTTTCAAAAGCACGTCGTGTGCATCCTTCATTTTAGTGGCAGTTTGCTTGTCTACATCAAGCATTATTGGAATTGTCCAAGGAATATCGTTTGAAAGTCTTCCCTTCCTAATTACACTCTCCAAGTCTTGTTGTAGTAAAAATCCTTCAAGAGGACTAAAAATGCCATCTGCTATGTTTTCAATGTCATTTGCAAGATCAGTATCAACCACGACAGAAAACATTCCTGAGGGATTTTTTGACGTAAATCTGTTTACTAGTCTGCCGCCGTGGGGCTTGGCAAGACCTTTGCCTTTGTCCAAAGTCTCACTTGTTACCGTGGTCTGCGTGCAAACCGCATTCCTTTTCTGGGTCGGTTTCCCACCACCAACGACCTGCCCTTAGGTCTTCACCCGGCTTTATCGCTCGTGTACAAGGTTCACATCCAATGCTTGGATATCCTTTATCATGCAGTTTGTTGTATGGAATTTTGTTTGCTTTGATATAGTCCCAAACCTGTTCCCATTTCCAGTCAATTATTGGGTTTACCTTTACCATTCCATTATGCTGGTCATCCATCTCAATTTTTTTGGCATCTGCTCTGTTCTGGGTTTGTTCATTCCTCAGTCCAGTTATCCATCCATCCAAAGTTACAAGCATTTTGTTTAGTGGATGGACCTTCCTTATTCCACAACAAAGCTTTCTATTTCCTATGCTTTGGTAAAACAAGTTCATACCGTTGACTCTAACCATCTGTTCTACTTCGTTTTGATCTGGAAACATTACCTCGATGTTAATGTTGTATTTGTTTCTTATTTCATCTATCACATCATATGTTTCCTGATTAAGCCTTCCTGTGTCAAGTGTAAAGATTCTAGCTTTTGGATTTATCTTCATGATCATATCAATTACTACAACATCTTCTGCTCCAAAACTAGATGCCATTGCAACTTTAGGATGAAGATTGTCAAATGTCCATTTGAGAACCTCTTGTGGGGTTTTGAGTGTATTGTTTAATTGAGCTATTTGTTCAGAAGTAAACTTGACCATAAGAAATTGTTTCTAATCTGGTCATATAATGATTGCTAGATTTGAATTAGTAATCCTAGAGTTATAAATAACGTCTAGATAAGAAAACAAAATGACTGAAAGAATAGTAGTTGTTGTTTTCCCCTCAATATTTTCCCTCAATAAAATCAATTCTCTCATAACAAGTATAGATAGAATCCTCAAAGTAAAAAAACAGAGTTTTGGTAAAATACGAAAAAATGGTTCTGTTATAATAGTCGAGGCAGGCGATCCCGTCTTTGCTTCCTCTGCAATAAGCTCACTTTTTGGAGTAGAAAAGATTGCGATTGCCACCGAAGTGGAAAACCGTTTTGATGTTGTTGTTTCTGCTATAGCTAAAATTAGCACAAATCTTCTCCTAAAAGGAGAAAGATTCTATGTTAAGGTTGAGGGTCAGGCAACTGAATATTTACCAAAGGATATGGAACTTGCGGCAACATCTTCATTAATAGAAAAGACGGTTAACCTCCAAACAAAGCCTGGTACGGAAGCAAACCATGATAAACTTCTTTATACATATCTTACAAAGTCTCATGCATACGTCTGTATTTTTATAGATAAGGCTGGTGGGGGCGTTCCACACAAATCACAAAATGAAACCATTCTTTGTTGCATATACGATGAGCTTTCCGCGGTATCTTGTCTTCAACTCCTCAAGGGGGGTTTTGATGTAAAAATTCTTGTCTGCTATCGCAGTGATCCAGAACTTCTGAACATAGTTAAAATCATAAATCAAATCTTGCCCCGACTTGCACAACCTAAAGTAGAGCTACAGTTTTGTAAGCTTAAACTAAATTCTTCTGGAAGCTCAGGCTTGTTGCTAAAGGTTGCTGTCATAACAGAGATTCTTGTATCTATTGCTAAAATAAACAAGATTGAAAGGATCTCGCTTGCAGTTTCGCCTATGATCTTTCCTGCGTGGTTTATAGAATACACTGCTATACATGTATTTCAAAAAAACCTAATTCCATGGTTTCCTCTGACGGGAATAGATAATAGTATTTTTGAGCTAGCAAAGGAAATTGGCTTGGAAAAACATCTTTCAAAGATTGAGAGTTTATGCAGACTCAAATTTACCAGCAGGAATATTCCCAAAGGCAAAATTAGTAAAATTTCACAAACTGCACTAAAAACAAGAAAGCCAATCACCATTATAGTAGGCCCAAAAAATATACATGATATCATTGACTCACTAAAATCCAATCATTGAGAATTTAAACGGGATGGATTGATTTGAACTTGTGATAAAGATAGGACAATTCATCTATCCATGGGGAAATGGTCATTATAGGAGGATGATGGCACTGGACAGTGTTCTACCTCAATACATCAGAGATGATCTTGAGATACATTATTCCAGTGGTGGAGAAATATATCAAAAATTACTACAAAGATTTCCTACAAAAAAGCAACAGATCCATGAAATTCTGATACCGACTCCGATTGATGGTAAGTATGGCCCAAGTGTTACACTTTCTATGTTGAACTTTTTGTTGCCTATTTCGGGAAATCCTCCACTTGTCAGACAAATTTCAAACTATCTAAAAAATGAAGCCAAGTTGTATAATAAACAAAATTTTGATCTTGTAATAAACGATGGTGATATGGGCTCAAATGTATTAGCTGAAAAACGAAAAATCAATTCTATTTTTGTAACAAATCAGTTTAGACCAAAACTTTGGGGATCACATTTTTACTTTTATCCATCATTAATCTACATTTCAAAACAGATTGCCAAAGCTACAAAGATAGTTGTAGCCGATTCTGCCCCTCCAAACACCATATGTGAATATAATCTGAATTTCCCAGATAAGATAAAACAAAAAGTGGTATATGCAGGCCATTTTTCAAATGGCGTGATTGCAAATCCAAAACCGAAATCAGATTTAGAAAAATTAGTTGAGAATGCAGATTCCTTTGGATATTGGATGCAAACTGGCAACAAATCTACAAACGAGGTAACTGGTAAGAAATATGAACAAATTTTCCACTCAGAAGAGATGCGGAGTGAGAAAAGAGTAGTTTCACATGCACAAAATGACCCTTCTATAGACAAAGTGATAGGAGGGGATGGTAGGACTTACTCAATTTCAGACGCACTTGAACGAAATATAGATTGGATTCAGATCGATGTAGGGTTTTTGTCAGAACAAGAAAAGGATACGGTGTTAAATTTGTGTAAATACGCCGTGATAAATGGCTCTCATACAGCAATGGGAGAAATCCTTGGAATGAAGGCAAAACCCATTGTGGGAATTCCTGTTTATGATGAGCACACAAACCAGCTAAGATGGGCAGAGGAGAAAGGTCTTGGCATTCTTGCTCCTAACACACAGCATGTGGTAAAGGCTATTCACTACATACAAAATAACTACAACAAGTATATGGATCGGCTTGCGGAATTTGCTAAAAATTTTGATAGAAATGGTGTACAAAACACAGCAAAGATAGTTGCTAAAATGCTTGAGAGTTAGAAAGGATTATAATTTTCTAGACTAAATGCCAGATCTGGTACGCGGCATTTTCGATGGGCGAACTGACCGCAAGGGATGACGATATAGACCGCGTACCAGAAAATCAGCAAGGCTTTTATGGATAATTTTGATGAGTGGCGTCATTGACTGATTGTCCCGAGTGTGCAGCCAAGGATGTAAAAATTGAGATGAAATTTGATCTGAACACAAAACACTTTATCTGTAAAAAGTGTGGGCTGTACGCAACAAGGGAGCAAATAAGTGACATTAGGGATAGACTAAATCGTCGTGAAAAAACACGAGAAGACAAACATGATGAGTACAGAGACTGGTGGCAATCAAGCAAAAAAGAAAAACAGAACTAGTTATCTGGAGAG
The DNA here is from genome assembly GCA_052388195.1 of Nitrososphaerota archaeon. Classification (GTDB taxonomy): domain Archaea; phylum Thermoproteota; class Nitrososphaeria; order Nitrososphaerales; family Nitrosopumilaceae; genus JBBDNF01. The sequence continues at coordinate 13,186 of JBQTIK010000049.1, forward strand.
GAAACAAGATGGCAAGAGAACTTCCACAATGGGCACAAGATGAAATAAAGAACGCAAAATTCGGTAAATCCGAGTCTCAGACTAGAACGGGCTACATACTTGAGATTTACGACAAGGATATGAAGATGGATGTTCAGCTATACGAAGAAGTTGAGGACGGCAGACGCATCATAACGCTGGATTTACCAAAAAAAATCAAACCTGCTGATCTACTGAAGGGAGTGGTGTATGAATTTACGTTCAATTCCTCAAAGGCGCCCTTAAGCAAAAAGATTACCGAATTTCTTAAAAAAGAGATGGGAATGGACATGGATGCCATATACCACTTTGAGCTGACAAATCTTGAATTAATGGATGTTGATTCTAACACAGGTCCATCAACAGAATCGGAAGAAGAATAAGTTGTAATTTGGTATAATTCCGTAATTTTTGTTCTGAACTAGTGCAATTTTTGCTTTGACTTCATTGCCTTTCTAAAGACTGCACCCAAAATTGGATTGATAAGATATGGAAATGTGTGTTTTGTCCAGACTGCTATTCTTACTAGTGGTGGTACGATGATCTCAAGTCTTGGTGAGGAAGATGCCCTCACCACTGCTTTGGCTACGGTTTTAGAACTGATTGAGACAGGAGAATATTGCGGTATTGAATTAAAAGATGGATGCGCAAAGAAATTGGTTCTGACTGTTATAGGGCTAACAACAGTTACACCTACGCCAGTTCCCTTTAGCTCATGGTAAAGTCCTTCTGAAAAACCCAGCATCGCAAACTTTGATGCACAGTAGGATGCAATTCCTGGCAAACCAAAACTTCCTGCAACCGAGGCTACGTTTACTATGTGTCCAGATTTTTGCTCCAGCATTTTTGGTAGAAAAGCTTTCGTACAATAGACCATTCCTAGATAATTAGTTGCCATTTGAGATTCTATTTCTTCTATTTTCAAATCAAGCACAGAACCAAAAATTGCAAATCCTGCATTGTTTACCAAAATATCAATTCGTCCGAATTTATCAAGTACAGTCTTGCTTAACTGTTCTACTTGCTGCTTTTGAGAAACATCACATAGACACACAAGGATTTCTGAGCCGTATTTAGCAAGTTTTTTTGCTACCTCATCAAGTTTTTCTTTCCTTCGTGAGACAAGCACTAGAGAACTACGCCGTCTAGCAAACTCTGCGGCAGATTCCTCACCTATACCGCTTGATGCTCCTGTAATTACAACTACTTTGTTGGTATGATTCACAAAAGAAAAGAAACTCCTTGAAAATAAAGTGCTTTCTATGCAATTTTAGCTTTTTTTGTGTGTGGATGAAGAACCACTTTCATCAACAGTATCCAACTGATACCAAGAGGAATGTGATATGTGGCGATCCTCCAAGCTATTACGATATTCCACTGTATACTATCTTTGATTGCATCAAACGTTAAGCTATTTAGCTTTCCAAGATAGGCCCAGATGCCAAACTCTGTAAGACCAGATCCGCCTATGGTGATTGGTAAGTTGCCTATTGCGTTTGACGCCATAGCTGCCATCAGGGAGTCAAAAAATTCTATAAAATATCCAGCGCCATTTGCAATTACCATAAATGAAATTCCGTAGAATATCCAGGTAAATGCAGAAAAGATCATGGAAACTATGAAAGCTTTTTTTGCACCTTCATTATGCAAGCTTTGTCTACTCATCTCACAGATTTCTTGCATCCATTGGTTTGTTTTATCAATGTATTTTGAAGCGCGGTTCTTGTTTATCCTTGTTACAATTTTGGATATCCAGCTAGGAACCTGAAAAGTTCTTTTGTAGGATAAAAAAAACAGGCTACACCATAATGTCGTAACTGGAAGACTTATCGCCATTATGGCAATTCCTATGATATAAGCACCGTTAACAAACGCAAATGCAGCTGCAGTAAGAGCAAAAATCCCCGCTGCTAGTACTTCGGTGACAATTTCCATTATTGTAACCCACGTTGCTTTACCTGCTGGAACTCCTTTCTTTTTCAACCACACAATCCTAACTACCTCACCACCTACAAATGAGGGGGTGGTGGATGTAACAAACTCACTTCCTATTCTTACCGAAACTGTTTTCCACGACGCCTCTATAGGACCAAGAAATTTTCTTACTAGATAATTGAATTTTAAACCTTGCATGAGCAGCTTGCAAGAAATAGCAAGTGCTGCGCCAACAAAAGGAACAAGACCAACTGCAAAAAGTTCTTCTAGTTTGATATCAAAGGTGATAGCAATCAAAACAAATGGTATAATACTGACAGGAATTGCCAAAAGCTTCCAATTCATTGTCTTTTTATTCATGGATGGAAATATAAGCTGAACATAAAATATTAGTCAGTAAAAATGAAAGCTATTTTTATTGTTGGCACCGCTGGCGCTGGAAAATCATTGCTTGCTTCTAGAATCTTTGATTATTATACAAGAAGCGGTGCTTTTGTTGGGATTCTAAATTTGGATCCAGGCGTTGAGAACCTCCCGTATACATGTGACGTGGATGTTAGGGATTATGTAGACATTGTATCTATAATGAAGCAGTACGACTTGGGCCCAAACGGTGCCATGATAATTGCAAGTGATCTAATTGCATCAAAAATAGAGCAGATTCAAAGTGATATTGATAATGTGAATCCAGATTATCTTATAGTTGACACCCCTGGTCAAATGGAGCTTTTTGCTTATAGAACAAGCGGTCCCTTTTTTGTTCAAAACTTTAACGCTGAACAAAAAGTTGCATTATTTCTATATGATAGCGTTCTTGTGACAACTCCGACTAATTTTGTTTCTGTTGCTCTTCTTGCTACATCAATCAAACTAAGACTTAATTTGCCACACATTAATGTTCTAACAAAAACCGATCTCATAGAAGACAAAATTAGAGACATATTGAAATGGTCATCTAGTCTGGCTAACCTTGAAGATGCAATAGCCAAACAGTCTGATGGTGAAAACTATACACTTGTAACAAATATTTTGAGAAGCCTAAATCTTGGTGGTTTTTCCCAAGGGCTGATTCCTGTATCAAACGCAACTGGAGATGGGATGGTAAACCTAGAGGCAGCTTTGAGCAGAATTCTTAACTTGGCAGAGGAAGTAGAAGACTAGTGGCTTCCAGTATTATTGTAAGGGCCCCATGTTCTACTGCGAACCTAGGTCCTGGTTTTGATGTTTTTGGACTTGCGCTGGACGCTTACTATGATGAAATACAACTTGTAAAAGGCGGTAATGGAATTAAAATTCAGAGCACAGACTCGATTCCTCTTGTTCCTGAGAGAAATTCTGCAGGACTTGTAGTAAGAGAGATGGCAAAAAAATTCAAAATAAAATCTGGTCTTGTTTTGAAAATTAAAAAAGGTGTGCCTGCTGCTTTTGGGATGGGAAGTAGTGCTGCGTCTGCTGCTGCAGCTGCTGTAGCCTTTGACGCCTTGTTTGATCTGAATCTTGATAAAAATACACTAGTAGAGTTTGCTGGTGTTGGTGAAAAGGCAAGTGCGGGTTCTGTTCATTATGATAATGTTTCTGCTTCTATTTTTGGTGGTTTTGTTATAGTAAAGACAAATCCACTTGACATTATAAGTATAGAACCCCCAAAGGATCTTGTACTTTGTATTGCAATTCCCAAACTCCGTGTTCCTACAAAAAAAACCCAAGTTTCTAGAAGCGTTCTTCCAAAACAAGTTAAACTTTCCGATTATGTACTAAATCTTTCAAATGCGACAGCTATAGTTGCTGGATTTATGAAAAAAGACACAGCGATGATCGGAAATTCTATCAAAGATATAATTGTGGAGCCAGCAAGACAACATCTGATTCCAGGGTTTTCTCAAGTAAAAGAGAATACTATTCGTGCTGGTGCATTTGGTGTTACAATAAGTGGTGCAGGTCCATCAGTTATTGCATTTACTTCAAGGTCATTTAATCAAAAAAAGATCTGTAATGCCATGGCAAGAGGATTTGCATCTGCCAAAATAAAATGCCATACAGTAGTATGCAGACCAAGCAAGGGTGCCTGTATAGTATAGATTATCTTTTTTCCAGAAACGCTTGCATGCTAGAAATTAAACTTTAGTCACTTGTCATCAACATCAAAGCAAGTATACATAATTTCTGGTAACTCGAGCTAAAATGGATTTGGGGGAAGGATTGGGAAAACACTTTGCTGTTGGAATGATTGTACTTGCAGCAATAATCGTGATGCTATTCACATTGCCTGAATATGTTGGATTAGAGCTAACAGTTGGAATGACACTTACCATCTCAGTATTGGTTGGCATGTATGTGATTTTGATTACTGAGACTATGCATAGAACAACACTTGCACTTTTTGGTGCACTTCTCAGTCTCATTATTCTTATCTACACAGGATTAATTCCAGCACATGATAGTGTCAGCTTTGTAATTGGTGCAATTGATTTCAACACCATAGGACTGCTTTTAGGAATGATGATAATTGTTGGAATACTAAGCGAGACCGGAATCTTTCAGTATATAGCAATACGAGCAGCAAAAATGGCTAAGGGAAATGTTTGGAAGCTGATGATACTGCTTTCAATTATTACTGCTGTTGCGTCTGCATTTTTGGATAATGTTACTACTGTTCTTCTTATTGTACCTGTCACAATTTCTGTAGCAAGAATTTTGAGCATAAACCCAATATCACTTATTCTCGCTGAAGTTTTTGCATCAAATATAGGTGGCACTGCGACCCTAATTGGAGATCCACCAAACATTATGATCGGTTCTGCTGCGGGAATCTCATTTGTAGATTTTGCGAACCGAATGACGCCAGAAGTTGTTATAACATTTGCAATTTCATTTGTACTCCTCAAATTTATGTTTAGAAAAGACCTCAAACAAAAGCCTGAACATGTAGAAAGACTACAAGAAATTGACGAAAATAAAGAGATCAAAGACAGGGTGCTGCTCAAGAAAACAATGGTAGTTCTTTTTGCAGTAATAGGCTTGTTTGTAGTGCATGGAGTTTTGGAAGTTGAAGTGTCTATAATTGCCTTGGCAGGCGCTGCAGTACTTTTACTAATTACAAAGATGCACCCAGCAACGGCGTTTCATCATGTAGAATGGCCAACATTGCTTTTCTTTGCTGGATTATTTGTGATTGTTTCTGGTGTTGAGGCATCAGGAGCTTTTGAAATAATTGCACAAGAAGCGCTGAAAATAACTGGTGGTGATCTTGAAGCTACAATGTTTTTGATAGTCTGGATGTCAGCCATTGTCTCTGCCTTTGTAGACAATATTCCGTGGACAGCTACAATGATTCCCATCATCCAGAACATTTCTATGGATCCACATTTTGCAAATGCAATTTCTGGCTTTACACATAATCCTTTATGGTTTGCACTTGCCATTGGTGCAGATTTTGGAGGAAACGGTACACTTGTTGGCTCAAGTGCGGGTCTTGTTGCAATAGCACTTGCCGAAAAACATGGCCATCCCATATTCTTTAGAACCTTTCTTATCAGGGGCTTTCCCTACATGATTGTAACAACACTAGTTGCCACAATAGTACTTTACCTTAGGATACTTTTTCTGTGGTAAGCAAACGAAACCGAGTTATATTACAAGCCTTACAGAGGAACTAGCTTGATAGATTTGGGCCTGCTTTTCGCTGCGCTTGCAGCCATAAGCTGGGGAACTTTTTTTGTTCCAGTCCGAAAAGTTGGTGTCACAAATGTTTGGCAGTTACAGGGGGCTATCTCATTTGGCGTACTTCTTTTTGCCATTCCGATTGGTTTTTTCTGGGGTTTTGAGATTCAACTATCAGGTCTTTTTTCAGGACTTATCTGGACTGTAGCTAATCTACTTGCACTATATTCAGTCAAACTGATTGGACTTGCAAGAACGTCTCCTCTTCTTGCAGGTTTTAGTATCATAACAGCATTTGTGTGGGGGGCTGAATTTTTTGGCGAAACATTTGATTCTCTAGTTCTAGCAATATTAGCAATAGGATTACTGTTAAGTGGACTACCACTTGTATCAAGTGGAGAAAAAAATCCAACCGTACAAAAAAAGGGATACTTTGTAGCTGTAGCGTCTGGCTTGATAGGAGGCTCTTACATTATCCCCATGCAGGCAACACAAACACTTCAATCGGGCTTTTTTTCGTTGAGTCTTTCCATTTTTGCAATTGGAATACCATTATTTTTCTTTGCAAGAAGATTTATTAAAAAAGAGACAATTGCAGGTCTGGTTTCTGGAATTCTCTTCAATCTTGGCAGTCTATCTGTATTGGTTGCTGTTGGTCTAATAGGCATAACCATAGCATTTCCAATTTCCCAGACAGCAACTCTCTTTGCTGTATCATGGGGAATTTTATATTTTAAAGAAGTAGTTCAAAAACGAGGGATAGTGCGTGTGGCTGGTGGAGCTGCCATCATATTGTGTGGAGCTGCGCTACTTGCAATTGCTTAATCAAGCAATTTATTTGGCCTAAAACAACAGCATCCAAATTGAAAAAAGCAATAGTGATTTTCAGTGGTGGGCTTGATTCTGTATGTACAGCTACATATTTACAATCACGATACAAGCTTTATGCTATTACCTTTTCATATGGTCAAAAGGCAAGTCAAGAAATCAAAATGGCAAAACACTTTGCAAAAATTTTGAGACTGAATGAACATAAAATAGTAGACATGGGATTCATGAGACAACTGTATGGGAAAACAAATGTACTTACAAATCTACAAATGAAGATTCCTGCCAGATTTGATTACACGATTGTAGCGCCTATAAGAAATGCAGTTTTCCTTTCAATTGCTTCTGCGTGGGCATTTACAAAAGATGCTACGCTTGTTGCCTATGGCGCTCATAAGGGAGACAAGAATTATCCTGACTGCAGACCAGCCTTTTCTAAGCTGGTCACAAAAGCCTTCAATCAAGGTGAAATAGATGGAATAAGATTAGGTATTAGAAAAAGGATCAATGTATGGAGTCCTTATATTGATGGCTTTTCAAAAAGCGATCTCTTAAAAATTGGTTATAAAAAACTTGGCAAAGAAATCTTCAAAACATGGAGTTGTTATTCAAGCACAAAAATTCATTGTGGAAGATGCGAATCCTGTAACAACAGAAAAGCTGCATTCCTAGATGCTAAAATAGTAGACACAACAAAATACAAATCCTAATCTAAAAACTGAAATCTTATTGTTCTAGAATTGGCTTTTTAAAGATATGTGATCTTATTATAATATAATAAATCACCATAGGAGCTCCAACTATTCCCCAGAAGATCCAGTTTGTCATAGCTTCTGTCATTCCCAACTGTTGAAAGTATTCTACAGCCTTGGAAGATATTCCTAACCCAATTCCTAGCATTATTCCAAATTCTATTACATACCATACAAATCTTGGAAACGACTCTTTTGGTACATGGACTGCCATTATTTGGCGTTGGTTACAGATTGTTATTTAATTTTTCTAGCATATAGCTGAGCTTTTATTTAGCAAGTTCAATGGTATGCCTGATGAAAAAAGTAGAGGCGGTGGTAGGAAGAACTATAGCTCGGGTTATTTGTAATGCATTGAAAGAGGCAGGTTTCACTAGTTTCATGCTAACTAATATCTTAGGAAGAGGCAAGATAGGACGCGGTGTGTATGTTCATGGTGATCGTGCTGCACCTCTGACAAATGTTGCAGAACAGGTTTTGGACAAGTCAAAATTAGAACTCATTTTGGATGATAAAGATGTTGACAAGGTAATTTCAATCATCATCAATAACGCAAAAAATGCTGTTATGGGTGATGGAAAAATTTTCGTATCTGATATAGAACAGGTAATACGAATTAGAACTGGGGAAGCTGGACCCAGCGCCATTTAACATGAATTATTGTAGTTTTTTTAGATATGCCTAAATTCTCAATTTCGTTGTGTATGACTTGCTAGACTATTTTAGTTTCTGAGCTACTATTGTGAATCATCGCAAGTATGTCTGGTCTATATTCTTTTTTCTCAAAAATTCCTCGGTATGCAATTGTAGTCATCTTAGCACCGTTTTTGACCCCGCGCATTTTCATACAAAAATGCTCACCTTCTATTATCACAACTGCACCTTTTACTCCTTCAGAATACAGCTCATCAGCAATGTTTTTTGTAATGCGTTCTTGGATTTGCAATCTTTTAGTATATTTTTCTACAAGTCTTATGAGTTTTGAAATTCCAAAAACCTTGCCGTCTGGTGAATATGCAATATGGATCTTGCCAAAAAAAGGCAACATGTGATGTTCACACATTGAATAAAATTGTATGTCCTTTGCTACAACTACATCCGAATCTTCAGAAAACTTTACCGAAAGCTCTGATTCTGCATCATATCCACTAAAGATTTCTTCATACATATCAGCAATCCTACTAGGTGTGTCCAGTAACCCCTCTCGAGTAGGATCCTCCCCTATCTCTGCTATCATTTCTCTTGCAAGTCGCTTTATTCTGTCTTTATCCATCATGGTGCTCCTATGAATTTGTGTAGTTGTGGTACAATACGTACCTCCTTATAATAAGGATAAACTGTATCATAAAAGCTAAAAAGCTGCTTCAAAGTAGGTTCTGCAATACCATAGCTTGGCTGTATTATAAATCCTGCAATTTGTGTTTTTAAGATAGTACCAAAAATCTTCTCAAGTAGGTTTTTGAATGGTTCAAGTTGAGTCTTTGAGTTTATTACAATTTTGATATAGGTAGTCTTTTGTGAGTTTACAGCGTAGTTAAGGCATTGAAGCTCATTTTCTAAAAGCTTGGAATAGTGTTTTGGATCAACAAATTCTGAATCTGGCGTTTTAAATTCAATTTTTATATAGTCAATATAGGGAAGAACTTGAGAAAACTTTTGCGAATCATAGCAGGATGATTCTATGTAGGTAGGAATGTTTTTTGCTTGAACAAACTTTGCCATCTCGACTACTGCCTCAGATTGGACAAGTGGATCTCCACCAGTAAAGTTAACCTTGTAAGTATTTTTTTCCAAGTTTTTTTCTATAATCTTGCATACTTCTTCAATGGTATACTCTTGCCCAGAGTCTATTGGTAAAGAATCTTTTGTGTCACAGTAAAAACATTTGAAAGGGCATCCTGCTAACCTTACAAAAAGAGTTTTTGTTCCATATAGTATTCCCTCCCCTTCAACAGATGTAAAAATCTCAAACAGTCTTACTTTCAAGCAAACGATCTCCAGCTTTTCAATATTTATTCAATTGGATCTGTGCCTGAACAATTGCTACTAAAATGATTTATTCATATACCGCTCATAAAGATACAGTGAAGATTGTTCTTTATCTAGGCATAATTGTGGCTCTAATTTTTTTAATTCCCCCCTATGCTGATGCCGTTACCATAACAGCGACTCCGCGGGCTGCTCATTTCGGCCCTAATGACTGGCTTTACATAGATCTCAAAATAGACGGTTATGTTGGTGGAACCATGAATTGGATTGCATATAGACCTGATAATTCCACCTTTTCTGGTTCTCTTGATCAGTTTGTAAGTGGAAAGAGAACCCATTTGATTACTAGAAATGCGTTTGATAATTATTTTGGTAACTGGGCAATTAACTATACCTATAATGGGGTAACGCAATTTGCCTCGTTTGTAGTCGACCCCATAATACTTTCAATGAAACTTGATAAGGCGCTTTATTATGATGGGGATACGATGAAAATTAACATAACTTCATCATATTATTTACCCGATGCTACCAAAGCAGAATACTATCACCTAAATTTTTATAACAATAAAGGAAAGCTGGCAGAGGGTATCCAGCAAGTTAACATCAAGGCACACCAACCCACTACGATGTATGATTTTCTAATTGATGATCTTGTTCGCGATAACCCTTTGGGCAAATACAAAGTTAAAGTTCAATATTATAATGTGTTTGTTGAAGCACCATTTGAGGTAGGTGACATTAAGGAGCGCATGACAATTTTTGTTGGCACAGACAAATCAATTTACAATGTGGGTAATAGCGTTGATCTAAATTTGATATTTTCTAAGGTTAAAGAATCAGAAGGAATAATAGAAATAACCTATCCTTCAGGTAATACTACAACCCATACATTTCCTGTTACTTCTGTAGCAATAAAATTACATCTTGAAAAGGTTGCAGCCACACCTGGAACATACAGATTGTCAATACATTATGCAGGAGCTACACAAACTGGATCCTTTATTGTTGAATCTACCACCTCTACCAAAATAGAACCAAACATAGTTTTGGAGCTTTCTCTTGACAAACAAAAGTACAGACCAGGTGAAATAATAAATGCAGAAATTCACACTACAAGTCTAATTGCAAATTCTTTGAGTTTTTGGTTTGAAGATCCAACAGGCAAGCAAGGGTCTAGAGTTGTTATACCCATAACGTCTGGCGACACCATTATTCCTCATAAGATAAACAAGGACGATACGCAAGGACCATGGAAGATGAATATTGATTATGGTGGTGCTACAAGGTATGCATTCTTCTTTGTTGAAGGAGAACCTGTAGATAGCACTAATATTGCCATTACCAATATTGCGGTACCAAAGCTACTTTTGACACTTGGTTTTGGCACCGATCTTAAATTCAAGAATCCAAGAGGTATTGCAATTGATTCAGAAGATAATGTCTATGTAGTAGATTCTGGAAACTCGCAGATCAAGAAGTTTGACTCTACTGGAAAATTCCTTTTGTCATGGGGATCCTCTGGAATAGGGCATGGGCAATTTAAAAACCCATCAGGAATTTTTGCCGATCAAAAATATATCTACGTAGCAGATACTGGAAACGCGCGTATTCAGAAATTTGACAGAGATGGAAATTTTGTATACTCTTGGGGAGCTTTTGGAGACGAACCCGGAATGTTTCGTACACCAGTAGCGTTGGCGGCTTCCAAGCTTGGCAACCTTTTTGTTTCTGATTCTGGTCAAAACAAGATTTTGGTATTTGATTCCAATGGTCAGTACAAAGATGAGATCCGGTCTCTTCTTACTGTAGCAGCGAAATTTCCTTCAACCAATTACATAACCTTTGATTCAAAAAATAATTTTTACATCGTAGTTTCAGATGATAATAGAGTACTGCAATTTAGTGATATTGGAACTTTTATCAAATCTTTTGGAACTAGTGGCGAAAGAGAAGGACAGTTTAACAAACCTAGTTCTATAGCAATAGATTCTAGGGGGAATCTGTACGTGACAGATACAGATAATCACAGAATACAAAAATTTGATTCAGATGGAAAGTTTCTAGCCAGTTGGGGTTCGCTTGGTAGTGGTCCTGTACAGTTTAAAGAACCATTTGGGATGGCAGTAGATTCCAAAAACAATGTGTATGTGGTTGATAGAGCAAATAACAACGTTCAAAAGTTTGCTCCATACAGCGCTCTAGGTGAGATAGCAATACCAGAATGGGTTAGAAATACAGCCAAATGGTGGGCAAAGGGTGCAATTTTAGATTCTGACTTTGTAACTGGTATTCAATACATGATAAAGCAAAAAATAATCAATATTCCAAAAGGGGAATCAATAACAACTGGCTCTAATGTTACAATTCCGTCATGGGTTAAAATTAACGCTGGTTGGTGGTCTGATAAAAAAATCTCTGACAAGGATTTTGCTACTGGCATTCAATACCTCGTCTCTAGGGGAATAATAAAGGTCTAGCTCAAGTTGTAATTTGGGGTGTTTTTTGAGCAAATAGCCCTGCAATAAAAATTACAACACCAAGAATTCCAATGAGACCTCCCACAAATTCTACCGTCTCTTCTATACCGATTTGGGTTGGGGCAAGCAGGAATGCAACTAATGCACCAACTACAATCATTGGTATTCCTATACCAATAGAGATTTGCCTAGAAGCCATGTGATGGGTTGGCTTGGAAAACGTATATGAAGTTTTTGTAAGTTGTGCCGCATCTGGAGCAGTAATTTCCATTAGAACGCATGTTACAGACTGGACAGGAAGAGGTTTTATTGTAATTGGATTTGAAAAATCTAAAAAAAGAATAAAGATTATGGGCAAAAAAAAGAAAAATATTCCAAGTTGAAATAGAATGGCAGATACAGCTAAAGCAATTATTAGAATTACAGTCAGTGACCAGCTTACCATCTCATGGCATAAAATTAATGATCGCGTAAAATTAATCTTAATATTTCTTAGGTCATTGCAATATTCTTTGTATCATACGTATAATTTTGTCTACTTCGTTTAGTGTACGCATAGCTTTTTCTGGTGACTTGTCAAGTTGACCTTTTGCCTCTTCAATAAGTGAAAAGGCACGCTTTAGCCACTGCTTGGCGACATTATTTTCACCAACCTTTTCAGAAAGACTGTTTAGCTCTTCTTCTAGGGTTTGAATTTTTGTCTTTATTCTTTCTAGATTAGAATCCCTTGCACTATTAGTTGCATCATCTGGGGGTTGTGGCACGTTAGGTGTTTCATTTGTGGTGGATTGTATGTTTATACTGTTAAGGATCTCTTCTATTGATTTTATCGTCTGTAGAGCTTCGTCAAATTTACCTTCTGAAACAAGTTGTTTTAGATTGGCAAGCATATCTTTTGCTTGAGCTATTTTTGCACTAGAAGCATCATCTTGTACATCTCTTTCCAATCGTTCAAGTTTTGCCTCAAGTTGATTAATTATGACGTTAGCACTCTTGACCTTTGACTCATTAAGCTTTTCCTTAATGGTATTGATGTCTTTAATCTCAGTTTTTATCTCACTAGCATTAGATGTTGCCTGTAGCCTTGCTTTTGCAGCCTCTAGCGTATCGATAATGTCTTGTGATGAATTGAGCTCTTTTGCTTGAGCTATTAGTTTGTCAAGTCTTTCGATTTGCTTTGCGGCAAATGCTTTGGCTCTATCTGGTGCCCTTTGCTTGGCTGCAGCCGAAAGTGAGTTATGTGCATCAAGTAAGAATTGTTTTGCAATTTCAAGTGTCTTAGCTACTTCGTCTGCTTTTCCTTCCACTAAGTTTTGTCTTGCAATATGCATTAGTTTATCAAATTCAGTAAAATCTATAATCACATTATTTTTTGTGGCAACTGCTTTGATTCTTTCTGCGGCCTTTTCTATTGTAGCAATTGCATTTTTTAATCGTGATGTGTCAGTTGGAGGTAATGGTTCACCCACAATAGCTGGAGCTGAGGATGATATCTTATCACTCGTCTCTTTGAATAGTCTCATTGCAGAAAGAAAGTGTTGCTTTGAGGAAGTGATATCTTCTTGTGCTACTGACTGTGCAAGTGAACCAGTCTCTGCTGAACCTTGTTCGTAAAGTTTAGCAATTTCATCAGGTATGGTTGCAAGCTGTGATAATCTGATCTTTATGTTATCTCTTGCCTGGTTTGCAATTCTGAGTAATGAATCAAGTTGAGGATCAGCGTAAATCTGAGATGGTATACTTGTAAGTATCATGCTTCCAACTAAAACAAGCAAAACAAATGCTAATGGCTTCATTCTTGGTTTTCCTCCAAAGTTTTTCTCAGCCTTATGCGATTTTGCTGGTCTACCTTGTCTATTTCTACAATTCCTTCTCGTTCAAGGCGCTTTACCGCTCGCCAAGTTGTTGTACGTGGAAGAAGGAATTTTTTCCGTAGTTCACTTTCATAGACTTGACCTCCGTTTTCAGAGATAAATGTCACTATATCTTTGTCCTCTTGGCGTAAATCTGGCTTGAGTCTAAAGATTGTCTCTTTGGCTGGTGGGACATAATTTGTATCCTTTGACAGAAGCTCTGCGGTTTTCTTAACAGCAGACTTGGCTCTTTTGAGCAAAAGTGCAACCGTTACCACTGCTCCTGCTACTGTGCCTATGGTTGCAGCAACTCCCACAATTGTGCTTCCTATCGAAGTTAAAGAATTATTTGATGTTGAGCCTAGATTAGAAAGAGCTGTTTGCTGTTCTTGAGTCGCAATATTCTTTGCTTCATTAGCAAGGATCTCAGCACTTGAAAATCTGTCTTCTTCAAATGCAGCAAGTGCCTCTGCAAGTTTTGTAGAGGCCATTGGTGTTTCAATTCTTTCGGTATTAATTTGATTAATTAGTGCCTGTGCTTTTTCTATTGCAAGCGTAGCAGTTTGAGCTGTCCCTAAGACTCCAAACACGTAACTAATTTCAGCAGCCCCACTTGGAAGTGAGATGAGTGATTGCTCATCCACAATTTGCATATTAAGTGGGTATGTATTCATACCAACAATTACTGTGTTTTTTGGCAAAAGTATAGAATAATCAAAAGGTGCATCAATGTTAAAGGACCAGATCTTTCCATTTTTTGTTACAAGGTCAGCAGTATCATAGTCGATTTTAATTGTGGAGGCACCAAGTGTTTCGATTACCACAGAGTTAGTATCAATTTTACTAGAAAGGAGGAAATCGTTTTCATCCCTTGCTACAAAATTGTCAATTGTGTTTCCAAAAAGCTTGATTGTGACATCTGGTTCTAGAGGATCAACTTCGGTCTGATAAAATACATGAGTAGTACCATCAGTATAGATTGTAAAATCAAGAATCCTAAGAACACCATACGAGTGGTGCACAAACGATGTCATGGCGATTAGAAGAAAACAAATTGCTATAATGGGTGCCCTGATCATTATTGACAGGGTATATGTAATCCTTACAAAAATCATTCTCTCCTGTTGAGTATACTCTAGGGGAGTATACTCTCGTTGGACTGACTGTACTATTTGTTCCATTTTTAATACCTTAGATTCATTGACTGGACTAGAGATTGGAATCTCTGAAACTCTTGAAAGAATTTGATTCCTTTCTCAGTGATCACAAAAAGGCGATTTCTGCTATCTTTCATTGAATCTACTAGGCCTGCATCTATTAGCTTCTGGCACTTGTCAAGCACCGCATAGTGTGACAGGTTTGCCCGCCTAGATATAGCAGACACTATAACCCCTTGTGTACCACCATCCATGGTAACACCTAAGATATCGGCCATGATGCCCATTTCGGAGCGGTATTGTTGTTTTGACATGGATTCTTTATTGGCAGGATCTATTATGAGGGACGCCTTGAAACAGCAAAGCGGAACAGCTAGCGGAACGGGTGTTTCAGGGTAAAAAACAAACAAAAAGCAGGTATTTGTTCGGCGGGGGCGGATGTTTTTGAAAAATAAATTTATGTTTTACTGGAAATAAAATCTTCCAAAATCTCTTCTGAGTTATTTTTTGAATACTAATTCCAGATTTTGACCTTATTACACGAAAGCATGTATGATTAGTGTGGATATGTATGCTATAGCAGCACTTCCTGGAATAGTAATTATCCACGTAAAGACAATTTGTCTTCCTACTTTCCATCTTACCGCGTGTTTTCTTTTTGCAGCACTTGCACCCATAATAGAGCCAGTAATTGCATGAGTTGTGCTTGCAGGAATTCCTAATGCGGCAAAGATACCTAAAACTATACCACCACCAGTCTCAGCAGCAAATCCTTGGTACGGTCTTAATCTTGCAACTTTCATTCCTAAAGTTCTGATAACTTTGTAGCCACCAGCAAAAGTTCCAAGGGCAATTGCAGAAGCTGCTATAAATATTACCCATAATGGAACTTCAAATTCTGTAAGAATTCCTTCGGATAACAAAACTAGTACAATTATTCCCATTGTTTTTTGACCGTCATTAGCGCCGTGAGTCAATGCAAACCAAGCAGACGAGACAAGTTGTAATTTCCCAAAGATCGAATTTACCTTCCCTGGTTGGTGTCTTGCAAAAACAGTCATGATTATACCAGCAAACACGAGACCAATTACTAATCCTCCTAATGGAGACGAAATAATTCCTATTCCCACCTTGAATAAACCGTCAAAGAGGAGCTTTGCAGGACCTATAGTGGCTAATCCAGTTCCTATAAGACCACCAACCAGTGAATGGCTTACTGAAATTGGAAGTCCAAAATACGTACACAGAGACGTCCAAGTAATGGCTCCAGCTAATCCACCTATTATCATGTAAACTGTGACGTCTTCCGGATTGATGATTCCTTTGGCTATTGTTGTAGCTACAGCTACCCCAAAGACAAAAGGGCCAGCAAAGTTTGCTACAGCTGATAAAAGAACTGCGTAAGACGGTTTCAGTACTCTTGTACCAATAACTGTTGCAACTGAATTTGCAGCATCGTTAAAGCCATTTACAAAATCAAAGATTAAGGCTGCGATTATAGCTCCAACTGCTAATTCTAACATAGGAAAAACCTAAGCGTATTTTAAAACGATGTCTTCTACGACGTCCGCCACGTCAACGCATCTATCAGATGCTTGTTCTATAGCTTCATAGATATCTTTTAGTTTTATTATGTTAATTGCATCATTTGTTTCAAAAAGTTTTCCAACGGCAGTTCTGTAAAGATCATCAATTGTGTGTTCTATGTCACTTGTATTTCTGCAGTGAGGAATCAAATCTTTTGATACCTTTACATTTTTTAATTTAGAAATCATAAATTCGACTTGCTTTGTAGCCTTTGTAAGCTCCTTTGCAATCTCAAGCATATATGGTGGTGTAGATTGGATATGATAACTAATGATCCTTCCAGATATGCCTTCTGAATAATCTATGACATCATCTATTTTGGATGCAATTCTCTGAAGATCCTCTCTGTCTAAAGGAGTGATGAATGTTTTGTTTAATTCTGCAAAAACCGATCTAGTAAGCTCATCTGCTTCTCTTTCAAGTTTTTTAATTATAACATGATGTTCATTAGAATTTTTAATGTCTTCAAAAAGATTAACTAACTCTTCAGAAACTTCAACAGACTTTTTTGCAAGATCGTTTAAGATGGCAAGAATCTCTTTTTCGTTTGACTTTAGCCAAGACATCCACTGTGGCATACCTTGTGGCTAATTTACATAGTTAAATCTCTGTTCTATATATGACATGAGAACTATATAGTTCAGTCAATGCCTAAAAATCATCAAAAACTAACGCAAAGCTACAATACAAAGTCAATCTTCTAATAGAGAAGAAAAATGTCTACTCTAACTAAAGGCCAGAAGGCAATAGTTGCTGGTTCAT
>JBQTIK010000050.1:0-4388 GCA_052388195.1 Nitrososphaerota archaeon
AGTCTCATACAGGAAAAACCCTTGCAAAAATTTGGATGCATGTTGGGATGGTGACAATGAAAGGTGAAAAAATGTCAAAGTCTCTTGGCAACATAAAATCGGTGGACTATGTAATTAAAAACTGGGGCCCAAACATAATCAGGCTGTTTTGCCTTTCTGGGCATTATTCAAAGCCAATTGATTACTCAGAAGATCTTTTAAAGGAAAACATAATCAAATGGCGCCAAGTAGAAAATTGTTACTTTGAACTAATCTTAGCGGAGGGCGACAGCCCCACAGAGACAACACAAAAGTTAGTTTCTAAGACAAAAAAAGAGTTTGAAGATGCGCTCAAATCTAACTTTAACACTCCACTTGCACTTGCAGTATTTTTCAAATTTGTCAAGGAGCTAAATAGGTTAGCTGCCACAGAAGCGCTGACTCAATCAATTGCAAAAATAGCTCTTCCTGAATTTAAGAGAATGCTTGAAACTCTTGGCTTGACAATTCCTAAAATAACAAGCGAAGAGAAATCAGTTGTAAACGATCTTATCAAAAAGCGTAACATGTTACGAGACCAAAAACAGTTTGAGGAGGCAGATAAAATAAGAAAGCAAATTGCAGACATGGGCATCATGCTAATTGATCACAAAAACAAGACGCTTTGGCTAAAGCGGGAAAAGATTGCTGCAGAAAATTAGGTGTTCTATATATGAACATGTAGCTTGAAGATGTCACTAATGAGTTGATGACTACCTTCATTCTAAAGGAAAATTTGTCCCACACGATGGGCATTGGCCTCTCTTTCCCTTGTATTTACGTTCAAAATATTGAACAATTTCAATGTCACAGTTCCGACATGAAATTTTTTCATAGGAACCAGTCTTAGACATAGTAGATATTCCCCTTCTTGTCTAAAAAACAGATGTCAATTCCATTTAGCTACATACAACCGCCATAGTCAAAAAGTGTGAAGATAAACAGGTTAAGGTTACATTAGAAGCGATATAGAAAACAAAGTTTAAAGAAAAATATCTTTAATATTAGGATTTTTTTGTTACAGCACTAACCAACGAGATAACATCTCTGTCTCGTAGTTGATAGCTTGTTGGCAACCTAACACCGTATCTTAGATCTTTAGCATAAAGAAGACCTTTTGTTAAATCCGAATGTATCTCCTTTGCTAGATCTTCTACGGTAGAACCATCTTTCATTAATAGGAGATCTGGTAGTACCCTGCCCTTTTTATCAGAAAGTTTTTCAGGATTAGCTACAGGGTATATTGAGTTCATTTTTAGAAGCTTGAAAACTGTGACGTTAATTGCAAACTGTACTCCGGTTCTCATGTATTCTCCTAGTATGTCTTTTTTGATAAACTCTAGCGCCTCAATTTGTTTTTTGTTTAATTCGCTTTTGTTTAGTATTTCAAACTGCTCTGAACCAGGTGCATATTTTATCAAGCCTCTATGTTCTGCTCGTCTAAGAGAAAGCTCGCTGTCGGCACTAGCTGGAACTATTATAGTATCTACATATTTTTCTCGTAGCCTATCAAAATACTTGTCGGCCCCAGGTATATCTATCTTGTTTGCAACAATCAAGGTAGGCTTTGAAATCTGCCTCAAATAAGTCGCAAATTTTTTGCTATCTTGCATGTCAAAGTTGTCAAAGTCTTTGTCTTCCAGACCTGTGGTTTTCAGGGCTTCCTTTACGTGGCTTTCTTTTACTCCAACTCCTCTAAATACATCTGATATGACAGTTACGGGTTCAGCTTCTGAATGAATTAGCTTTGATATTTTCTCTCTGTTTCCCTCCAATAGTTTTAGATACCACATTATCAGCTCTTCTTCGATGTCAGCAACATCAGATATAGGATCCCCACTACCAACTTCGGTAATCTTACCAGATGCGTCAACGCTTCCGGATACATCTACTACATGCAACAAGGCATCTGATTGAGTTGCCACGGAAAGAAACTGGTTACCAAGTCCTTTGCCAGCCCATGCGTCCTTTATCAAACCAGGAAGATCTATTAAATCAACTGGAATAAAGCGCCAGCCATCACTGCATTTAGAATTTTGTGGTTGATCCTGAACATTAAATTCCGTATGTACACAAGGCGTTATTGCATTACCCATAGCTCGTTCTGGTTTTTTTGTTGTAAAAGGATATGTTGAGATTTCAGCATTAGAAAGTGTTGCTGCATTGAAAAATGTAGTCTTGCCAGTGTTTGTCTTACCGATAAGACCAATTTTTATTGCCATGAATTAATTTCAGAATGTGAATATTTATCTGTGGCGAAGAAAATTAACTCGAAAAGTGACTACGGTTTTTCTTTAAGTTTCTTAGCAGCATTTTTGAGCTCATCTACATGCCATGATATTTCATCTAGCTCGTCGTTTGTTATGCTACTATTCCATTTTTCAAGTGCAAGTTTTGAAACTTGTGATGAGTTGTATATTAGGCTCCAATATGGGTGATGCTCTGCCGTGGTGTATGCAAGTTCTGAAACGTCCTCCAAACCTAACTTTGCACGTGCTAGCGAATCTGTTTTTTCTCCATATATTCTGATTATATTAGCGTCTAGATCAGCTTGAATTTTCATTAACATATTTTTATCTTCAAATGATCTTGCAAGCTTGAGAATTGACTCATAAAATTCTGAAAATTTTGCATTGACCATATCTTTCTA
The DNA here is from genome assembly GCA_052388195.1 of Nitrososphaerota archaeon. Classification (GTDB taxonomy): domain Archaea; phylum Thermoproteota; class Nitrososphaeria; order Nitrososphaerales; family Nitrosopumilaceae; genus JBBDNF01. The sequence continues at coordinate 2,669 of JBQTIK010000050.1, forward strand.
AAATAGTCTCTGATGTTCCGCTAACATGCATCTGTTAAACACAACTTCAATTCTTGCTTTTCTTGCAAGATCTTCAGCTTTTGAGTTATGGATACCTTCTTGTAACCATATTACCTTAGGATTTTTCTTTATTGCCTCACGGACCACGGACAGTACTTCCTCAGATGGTCTAAATACATCTACAATATCAACGGAATCTGGCACTTCAGCAATTTCTCGATAGCATTTTTTATCCAGTATTTTATCAGCTGTTGGATTAACTGGAATTATATTATATCCTTTTTCTGCCAAATATTTTGGAACATAATGTGCAGCTTTTTCTGGATTCTTTGATATTCCGATGACCACAATATTTTTTAGTGAATAGAATTTTTTTATTTGTTCATCAGTGTACGAATCTTTTTCCATGTTTCATTTACAGTGAATTGGGTTAATATCTTGTGGGGATCGATTTATAGGGAGATTTTAAGAAATATGACATATGGAACCAGAACCAAAAGATGTCATAGTTCTTAGTGCAATTAGCAAAGGTGCCAAGAAGTTTGACAAGATAGAAAAGATGTCAAAGATTTTTGGCCAAGAATTAAACGACATTCTGGAAAGATTAGAGAAAATTGGTCTTATTACTGTGATAGAAAAGAAAGGCCTTTTGGGCAAAAAAACAGAGATTGTTCTAACCGAAAAGGGCCAAAGAGAGCTTGAGGAAAGAAAATTCGAGTTGCAGAAAAACTGGAATCAGATGGTTACCATATGGAAGAGTGGAGATAAGCAAAAACTGCAGCAATACATGGACGACAACAAGTCTTTCCTTCCTACAATGATGTTTTTGGGCATAATGGACATTATCATGTTTTCAACTATGCTCAGCTTCATGGGCATGGTCATATCCAGCTACATTCCAGAAAGCCAGATTCCTGCAGAGGCAGATACTGCGACTGATTCAGGAGATTCGGGTTCTGACGCAGGCGATGGCGGCGGATTTGACATAGATATAGGATTCTAGGATATTCTAACCAGAGTCATAATAATTAAAAAATAAAGATGGGGTGATTTAGAACTTTATTGGCTCGCAACTACTGAATAGCTCACTTGGAACGGTTCAGTATTCATTGTGTGCACTGCCAAGGCGTTGCCAGAAAATACCCAAGTACCCATTGAGTTATCAGGATCTACAAATGTCAAAGCAAACTTGGTCTTTCCATCTGGAGTCCATATTGCCTGACCAGCATCTTCACCTGGTGCAAGTGGACCATGTAGTGCCACAAGCTGGATGTTTTCAGATGCAGAGTAAGACAAGATTCCTTTGTAGACGTTGTCTGAAGGTGGCAAGATTATCGCAAGCTGGTGACTTTCATGTCCCTGGCCTGGGTCTTGTACTGATGTGAGTGTTCCCGATTTAGTTTTCATCTCATGCGCCATTCTCATTGGCTCTTTCATCATCTTTTCTTCTTTCATCATCTTCTGTTCTTTCTTCTCTTCTTCCATCACCTTTGGTTGTGGTTGTGCAGCTGGTTCAGTGCATAAACGGTCACCACACACATTCTTGTGTCGTGTCTTTTGGTTGTATGAACCTGAACCTTTTGTAAGTGCATCAGCAGTTTGTAAGGACATCGCAACTACGGACATCACCAAAACTGATGAGAGAAGCAGTGTTTGAATTAGCTTCAACGACATAAGGCTGTTACTTGTACAATGACTATAAAAGATTATTGTTAGCTTC
>JBQTIK010000051.1:0-2816 GCA_052388195.1 Nitrososphaerota archaeon
AAGATCTCTACTTTTACTGGATTTCAGTAGATGGTACAGAAGAGGTTCATGACGCCATTCGTGGCAAGGGCTCCTATGCCTCTACAAGAAAAAACATCCTAGATTATGTTGAAAAAAATGGCGATAATGCTTGGAAGGACATTTGGATTTCCATGACAATAAACTCGTTAAACTACAAAACAGTACCAGATGTGATTGAAGAGTGGTATGGACATGTAAACAAGATAGGATTTCAGTTCCACACTCCGTTTACAAAAGGTGATCCACTCTGGCTTCCTTTTGGCCCAGAAAGAACAAAGGTCGTTGATGATATAATCTCAATGATGGATAAATACGATGACCAATACATCATAAACCCAAAAAGCCAGCTAGAATTAATGAAAAAAAATTGGGGAGGCAAAGGAACCACTCCAATTGATTGTCCTACGTGGGCAATATTGTCAGTTGATCACATGGGAAGAGAAAAAAAACCATGCTGTATTGGCAGCGCCGAAAAAAATTCCATGGCACCAATATGCGAAGATTGTGGTCTGGGATGTTATTCGGTACTTGTTGGCTATGGGATAAGAGGATAAAAGATCCACTTATTGTATTAAGATATCACTTGACAATCTTTTGAATCTCTTGAGTTACAAGTGGCAAGAATGCTCCGACATCTGAGACTATCCCAAGTGCTTGCCATGTCCCACGGTCCATTAATTTAGTGACAGTTGGCTGGTTTATGTCCACTACTATTACCTTTACTTCTGCTGGCAACATGTTGCCTGTAGCAATAGAGTGAAGCATGGTTGAGATCATTATTACCATCTTTGCATCTTTTAGAATCTCTTTGTATTTTTTCTGAGCTGCTGTCATATCAGTTATGACATCAGGAAGAGGTCCATCGTCTCTTAATGAACCTGCTAAAACAACAGGTACTTTTCTTTTAACGCACTCATACATGATGCCTTTTTTTAGAGTCTTGTTTGCAACCATCTTGGCTATAGAGCCTGCCTTAAAGACAGAGTTTATTGCCTGCATGTGGTTTCTGTGTCCTCTTACTGCCAGTGTGCCATCACGTACATTCATGCCAAGTGATGTTCCAAGTGTTGCATATTCAATGTCATGAACTGCAAGTGCATTTCCTGCAAGCAGACAATCGATGAATCCAAGTCTTATCAGGGTTGCAATAGAATCGGATGCTCCAGTGTGGACTATGGCTGGACCTCCTACTAGGACAATTTTGCCACCCTGTTTTTTTGTCTTGTAAATGTCGTATGCTACTTTTCTTGCTATGTGTTGTGTTGGTCGTTCACTTGAGCTACCGCTTCCCATGAACTGGAAAAGGTTTACTCCTTCTCTTGGCCTCTCAGGCGGAGTTACCCGTATTCCTTTTTCGGCTACTACCACCATGTCACCCTTTTTAATCTCCCTAATGGGTGTGCACGAGGCTCGATTTGCCTTAACAACTATGCATTTGTCCATCATCATGTTTTCCACTTTCATCCACCTTCCTTTGTGGAAAATGTCTGTGCGGTTATTTGTGGTACTGTAAAAGTCGTCTGGCATCACCATGTCTTTTGGTGCTGGCTTTAACATTACACGTTGCTGAATTTTTGATGTTGCACCTTCTCTGTATACAGATTCTAGAATCTCATCAAGGTGTTTTTGTGAATTAGCTTGTATGAGCAGCTTTGCGTAGCTCTCATCTTTTTTTCTCTTTCCAACTTTAAATTCCTGCACTTGAAATTCGCCGTTTAGATCCATTATGGTGTCAAAAATTTTTGTAAGTATCATCGAATCTATAAGATGACCACGTACCTCAACTTCGTGCTCGAATTTCTTTGCCATTCCTAGAATTGAGTAGCTGTGCTAATTTAATGTTTTAAGGTTAAAAATCGAATAGCCCCAGAATCTGTTTACAAAATTATCTGGTAACTGTAACTTGTTTTCATTGTTTTAATCTCATATGATATAAAACCATTTTACTGTGCGGCATGTAATGCCATTATATTATACTGGCAGTGAAACCTGTCCCTTGTATTCTTGAATGTTGTCTGCTTGTAGCATCTTTACTATGGCATCCTTACGTTCTGTATCAAGGCCACGTGCAATTGCTTTTGAGATTCCATTTTTATCACATAATACAATCATATAACCACTTACATCAGTTAGCACATATCCGCCAGCGTCATTTAAAACTGCATACAAGTTTTCTTCTCCTACGGGCTCCCAAACATTTGTCTTATTGTCTTTTAATGCAAGTGCAGGCATCGCGGTACCATTTGCATATTTATTTAGATACTCTCTTGCTTGCTTTACTCGTTTTTCTCCAACTTTGAGTGCCATAAAATACTGCATAATTAAGGAGGGAGATTTTGTTATTTATAGGATCTTGTCAAGGATTGCCAAAACTTCTTTACTTTTAATTTCTTTTTTTGCTGCAGAAAAAAACATCTCAAGCTTCTCTTTTGGATATCCTTCGTCACGGTATTTCCAAGCTTGAAGCGCCATCTCTAGACGATCAATTTCATGGACTAAAATGGCTTCTTTTGAATTTCCATTTTGATACTCTTTCCATATTTTTGTATAATTGTTTGCAAGTTTTGATGGTAGTTTTGAAAGTATGTCTAGCATGGCATGATTTTCCATCTTACTTTTGTCTTTTTTAGAAATTTCTTCTGGTGTAAAATCTCCAGTCACAGATTCAGCTATGTCATGCAACAAGGTCATCCTAAGTATTTTTTCAGTATCAAATTCTTTTAGATCAGAAAGCACCATGGCCATGACAGCCGCGTTGTAAGAATGGTCAGCAACCGACTCTGGACGCAGCAAAC
>JBQTIK010000052.1:0-5033 GCA_052388195.1 Nitrososphaerota archaeon
ATCTTACAGAGGCTGGAGTTATAACACAAGAATGGGTTCAAAACTACCTAAGAAAAAAGGCCGAAGGAAAACAGGCCAAGACTAGTGAATTAACAAACTAAATCTCTTTTCTTTTTTATTGTTGTTACTATAATGTAGGGGTAAGAAAAATGATCACAAAAACAATAGATGAAAGTTCTATTTCCTTGATACCTGAAGAACCAGATGATCTCTTTGCCCTCCGAAGAATAATAAAAAATGGCGATAGACTTACTGGAGACACTACACGTGCGATAAGGCAAGAAAAGGAATATGCTAGACCAGACAGAGGTGAACGAGTCAAAATACGAGTTGCGCTGATTGTTGAAAAGATCTCAGTTGATGATGTTGTGGATAGATTAAAAGCTCATGGAACAATAATGGAATCTGACAACGAATCTGTCCAAAAAGTATCTCATCATTCTTTGATACTCAAGATAGGTGAAGCGATTACGCTGACAAAAAAAAGCTGGACTGCTCTTGAAAAAAAACTGATTTCTACCAAAAGGGAGTATTTTGGGTTTTTACTAGTTGCTATCGACACTGGAGACTGTGGTATAGGAAGACTCAGTGGCACACATCTAAAATTGATGCCGAATATGTACTCTGGTGCAAGTGGAAAGAGATACAAGGCAAAATTCAACATTGAAACGTTTTTTGAAGATGTTGAAAGTGCAATATCATCTTCTATACAAGAAGGCGATGTTGTTATCATTTTTGGCCCAGGTGAGACAAAAAAGCGATTTGGAAACTATCTCTCACAAGCGCCTATTGGTAAAAAGCATAAAGTGAGTGTTGTTGAAGGAATCGATTCTGGTGGGGAAGATGGAATTTATACCTTCATAAAATCTGAAGCTATGAAACAGGTAATGGCAAAAAGCAAGCTTGCAAAAGTGTCAGGAATCATCGATGAGATAATGTTAAGAGTGAACAAGAAGAGCAACAAATTCACTATGGGTTTTGATGAAACTGCAAAGGCAAATGAGGCAGGCGCTGTAGAATCACTTGTCTTTTCAGATAAAGTTTTTGAGAAACAGGATGAGGACAAGATTTTAGAATTTTTAAACAAAGCCGAAAGTAAGGGAGTGAAAATCTTTTCAGTAGATTCTACAACAGATATTGGGTTAAGGGTTTCATCACTTGGCGGAATAGTTTCACTTTTGAGGTTTGTTCCCGCTAGTTGATTTTACCAACCAGTCTAAATACGACTTATTAACTGAATTTATTTTAAGCTCTACAATTTCCGGGACTTGGTAAGGATGTGTATTTTTTATTTGGGTTTTTAGTTTCTGTTTGTTTTTTTGTGTTGTTTTAAAGACTGCTAAAAATTCATCAGTGTTTTCTATTTTTCCCTGCCAAGAGTAAATCGAAGAGACTTTTGTTATGTTTACACATGCGGCAATCTTGCCTTTTACAAGCTTGTTGGCAATTTTTGAGATTGATTTTCTGTCCGGATATGTAGATACGATTATTGCTGATTGCATAGTAACTGATAAATGTGCGTCATTAAAAAAAGTAGCAGTTAGTTTGAACTTTGATTTTTTGTCGCAACATGCTATAATTTATGTTCTGATTGTGTGGGGTATTATATTTGGTATAGCCAAGGGCCTAAAGTTAGAGAAGCATGGTTTTGAGATAAAACCGTACAGCCTTACCTACAAAAATACTCAGATCCAAGCAGCGCTAACTAAGATATTGGGCCGAACAAAAAGAGGAATACGGGTATTTGGAGATGTAAGCGTTGTTGCCGGCTTTATCATGATGAGCTTTGGATTTTGGTTTTTAATTGACAATGTAATAAAGTTCTTTGATAGGCCTGCAGAGTTTTCAGAGCTTACAGTTCTCATACCTGGGGTTACTTTAACGTCATGGCAAGCGATTTTGTATTTTCTTCTTTCAATACCAATTGTCCTTGTAATACACGAAGGGGCGCATGGAATTGTAGCAACACTTGAGAAAATAAGGATCAAAACTGGTGGTTTTGCCATTTTCATTGCAATGTTTGCTGGCTTTGTAGAGCCTGATGAGGAGGAATTCAACAAGGCAAAGAAAATCTCAAAGCTTAGAGTAATAGGCGCTGGTGCAACATCAAACGTTATTTTTGCATTGGCGTTGGGTGCTGTTTTGCTGACAAATCCATTTTTTGCAATAATCGTTCCAGAACCAATGCGAAGTGGGTTTTATGAAATCCCACAAGGCGTTACAGTAATTTCCATAATACCTGGAACTGGTGCAGAAAAAGCAGGACTGCAACCAAATGACATCATAACATCAGTTAACGATATTCAAATAGTCACGCCAATAGACTTTGCAAGAGTAAAGCTCGAAGCTGGTGACACTGCGACAGTAACTCTACTACGAAATGGTGAAAAGCTACAGTACCAAATCGAAATTACTCCATCTCCTGATGATCCAAAAAAAGGGCTCATTGGAATAATTCGTGACAATTCTGGAACATACAAGCCAGTTTACAATTTTATCGAGTGGAAGAGTCCCGAGCTGTCCATGTTTTTGTTGTGGTTGTGGATGATCTCATTTTTTATTGGAATAATCAACATGCTTCCGCTCCCAATACTGGATGGCGGAAAGTTCATCCACAGCATAATTGACAAAAAGCTCTCAGATGTTGCTGTAAACAGGACCATGTGGGCAATCTATGCTTTTACATTTAGCCTTTTTGGCCTAAACATTGTGTTATCGTACATGAAATCAGGCTGGTTTACAATTTAGTTCGATTTTTTGCAAGAGATGGTAATCCTGAAAGTCGATACAGGCTAGTTAGTCGGCATGTGCCAATAACTTAACATAGCCGTTAAATTTGGGCTAGCAAAACAAAATCTGTGAAATGCGATAAGTGCGATAATATTGCAGCTTATTCCAGAAAGTACTCTGGAGAAAACCTCTGCTCTAAGTGTTTTTCAAATTCCATATTACAAAAAACAGCTAGAGCCATTTCAAAATATAGTATGATAAAAAATGGAGATCTTGTTGGAGTAGCAATCTCGGGTGGAAAAGACTCCCTTTCGCTTTTACATGTTCTCAAAAAAATGTCAGAATCACACAACTTTAAACTGCGGGCAATAACTGTAGACGAGGGTATTCCTGGTTATAGAGATGAAGCACTAGCAATTGTAAAGGATTTCTGCGAAAAGCTTGGTGTAGAGCATAAGATCTATGCATATAAAGATCTTTTTGATGTCACATTACAGGAATCTCTTGAGCTTAGAGAAAGCGAAAAAACATCCTCGTGCTCGATCTGTGGAACATTCAGAAGAAGGGCTATTGATTTTGGTGCAAAGGACATAGGTGTGGATATAATAGCAACTGGTCACAACCTTGATGATGTTCTTCAGACTTTTATTATCAACGTATTGTCAGGTGACACAAACAAGATAGGTTGGATGGATCCCACTACACCGTCAAGCAAAACCAGAAGAATAAAGCCTTTTTGCGAAGTTTATGAAAATGAAATTACATTTTATGCCTTTACAAACGAAATTCCTTTTCAGACAGAACAATGTCCGCATATGAATGAGGGAATAAGAACAGAGATCCGTGAATTCCTAAATTCTTTGGAAAGTAAGCATAGTGGAGTCAAAAACAGCATGCATGGATCTGTCATGAGGCTCTCTAATATAGTCAAAGATACAAATTACAAGCAACGAAGAGTTTGTTCAAAATGTGGTAGCGAGTGTACAGGAGAGATATGCTCTGTGTGTAACATGATTGTAAATCTAAAGCAAGACAGAACCTAATGCAAATATAAGATTCGTGATAATATAGGTCGGTAGTAGGGAGGATCAGGGCGCCAGCCGTGCCCTATATCTGAAACCGGCTACATGCAGAGATCAGTAACTGCTGGGTAAATCTCTAGATGGATAGTACTCGCTTGACTTGCGGAAATGAAATCACGCCGAAGCGGGTGGATGCAGGGCTGGAGCTGTCCGAAGGGATGGTCTCCAAGACCGAACTGCTGAAAGGGATGAGGTCCGGGAGGGAGCAATCCTAAGGCGGAGTATCCACGCTGCGTCGTCTACGTGGCGGATCTTGCTTGACTTGAGATGGGGCTATCTGCCTAGACTGGAACTGGCAGAGCTACTACTAAATATTCCGTAATGAGTTTTGAAAATATGAATAATCTAGTTTTTTCTGGACATCCAAGAAGTTATGAAGACTTCAAAAAGCAACTTACACCTTCAATCATACCACTCATTGATTCACTAAGAGAGTATTGTTTGTCATTGGGAAAAATGTAGTGGAAGATGTGCGTATGCATAGAATAGTTTTTTGCAAATCAATGACTTTTAGGTTCTTTGCAGACATGGAGCCGCAACAAGATTTAATTTTAATAAAAATAAGAAGGAATAGAAAGGAACCTCAGAAAGAGATTGAGGTAAAACATGGTCAAAACCTTGACGAATTAAAAAAACTGCTTTTGGATGCATACAATTCAATACACTAGTATACGATATCAAACTTTGAAAACTCGCCCTTGTACCGTTCAGTTATAATTTCTACATCATCTACTACAGCATTTGCAGGTCCTGCATGGCACCATTCTACTACTTCACTTACCTCCATGTCATTCCCTTCAAGTACTGCCTCAACTCGTCCATCGCGCAGATTTTTCACCCATCCTGTCACATTTTTCTTTTCTGCTGTTACTTTGGTTGTTTGACGAAAAAAAACTCCCTGAACTTTTCCTTTTATAAACAGATGAATACGCTGTTTTGCCACATTGAGGATTTTTAATTAGTATTAATTAGTCTTGGGAGAATATTATTTTTAAAGTGAATTATCCGCTTGCCTTTCCTTGATTCTTGCTCGACCAGTCTTTCTTGCAGCTATACTACCTACTTTTCGTCCTGGCGGCGCGTTCCTTGAAACTGTAGAGCTCTTGCCCACATGCTGATGTCTTCCACCGCCATGTGGATGTACATATGCAGCTTGTGCTACTCCCCTAACAATTGGATATTTGTGTCCTTTAGATTGTTTTCTGCGCCACGCAACACCAG
>JBQTIK010000053.1:0-2054 GCA_052388195.1 Nitrososphaerota archaeon
AAAAAAAACTGTTTTGTGTAAAGAGCACTATAAAGAATGGAAAAAAGCAACAAAGCAAGACAGAGAAGTTGAGCGAGCCAGATTTGACAGGTTCTAGCGCTTTTTGCTAAAATAGGTTTCTGCCAAACTCTTATAGTACTGGTTTAGTTTTTTGTACAATCGTTTTGGTTTTCGAGGCTTTTCTTGACTTAGCGCATAAAGGCACAAAACAGGAAATGCGATTGTTGCATCAGCGTACACCATTATGACATCCTCATGCGAGTCTTTTATCTTGCCCCAGCTTTTTCCTTCTTGTAGTGTGGCCCCAGACAGTCCACCAGTATCTGGTCTTGCATCAGTGATTTGTATTATATAATCTTGACCACCATGCTCAAGTCCAAGGATTTGATCTAAAAGTGGCCCTGTTTGTTGTGCAGTATTTTTTGGGACTCCACCACCTATCTCAACTATTCCAGATTTTTCGGAGTTGTAAACGATAGCTGCCTGTTCTATTATTTCCCTAATGAAATCTATGCTGTACGTTTGGTTTTTCAATCTTAAAGGTGCCAAGTCAAGTGCAAGTGATGAATCTTTTAGTGTTGAAATATAGATTGGAACATCATAATCATAAGCAGCTACTACAAAACTTTTTTCTGGATGTTTTGATCTTTGTTTTGAATATTTCCCCATCACATTAGAAAATTCTGCAGTAGTAAATGGATTGTCAATAAAGTTATCTTTGCACATTTGCTGTATAATCTTGTCCTGCGCCTTCAAAGTACGCTCGCCTTTGATGTAAATGTCTCTTATTCGTACAATATCTTTTTTGTATAGTATCATATCATCAACTTCAAAATGGCCTTGCTTTACTGGCAAGTTCCATGCAAAGTGTTCCTCATGATATAGGTTTGCGCCTGTTGATATTATCCAGTCAACAAATCCTTTTTCTATTAAAGATTTAAACAGACCTCCAAATCCTACTGGTGTCATTGCACCAGCAATGGTAAGACAGATTGTAGCGTCATCTTCAATCATTTTACAGTAAAGTTTAGCAGCCTCACCAAGCTGTCTTGCATTAAATCCTGAACTTGCATAAATCTCTACAAGCTCATCTATTCCCATATTCGGTTTTATCTTAAAGTGAGGTATGTCTTTGCCTCGAAAATGATGGGGATCCACGAACGGGTAATCTTATCACGGGCTAAATAATACTTGCTAATTATCCAATAAAATTTCAATAAAAACAACTGATCTAAAAAAACCATCCATAACATTTAATTCGATTGCTACAACAGAGACAAAATATGCGCATTCTCCAGCTTCACTGTGACAACATAGAGTTTACTCCCATAAAAAAGGAGATAAAATCAGCTGAAGAGACAGAACCCCAAACAAAAAAGATAGAAGAAGTCGTTGTTGCTTTTATTGCGGTGGAAGAAGGAGATGACTCTGGTGTAGCAAAAAAAGCAATCTCAGAAATAACAGAATCCATGAAAAAGGTAGGCTGTAACAGACTACTTTTGTATCCATATGCACATCTTAGCTCAAAACTTGCATCTCCAAGCGTAGCACTTAGTATTTTAAAAGAAATGGAATCTCTTGCGAAGGGACTAGAGGTATCAAGAGCACCCTTTGGATGGACAAAGTCCTACAAGATTCAAGTCAAAGGCCATCCATTAGCTGAGAATTCAAAAACCATAACAGCTGGTGACAAAACAGAAACGACTTCAGAAGCAGTCAAAGCAGAATCAAAGATAGAATCATTTTGGCATATCATGTCACCTGATGGAAAGATGCAAAAAGTTGGCGATTTTAATTTTGCAAAGCATCCCAACCTAGAAGTATTAGCAAAATATGAGGCTGCTAAAAAGAGATCTGTTGAAGAGCCACCGCCACATGTAAAATTAATGAAAAAAATGGCAATTGCAGATTATGAACCCGCATCTGATTCTGGCAACATGAGATTTTATCCTAATGGTAGATTAATCAAATCTTTGATTGAAAGATATGTTTCAGATCAAATAATGGAATACGGCGGACTCGAGGTGGAGACCCCTATAATGTATGACTCCCAC
>JBQTIK010000054.1:0-4203 GCA_052388195.1 Nitrososphaerota archaeon
GATTCTTGGCGAATATTGGAAAGATTATACGCTTGAGCTTAATGCATCTGATGAACGTGGCATAAACATGGTAAGAGATAGGGTAAAAAAATTTGCGCGCTTTTCAGGACTTGATACAAAAATTCCATTCAAGCTCATAATATTGGATGAAGCCGACGAGATGACTTCTGATGCACAGACGGCTTTGCGTAGAATTATAGAAGATACTGCCAAATATTGCAGATTTATATTAATTGCAAATAACATATCCAAAATTATAGAACCACTTCAGAGCAGATGTGCTGTGTTCAAGTTTACAAGAATTTCTGAAAAGGAGGTTGTGTCATATCTAGAGGAAATTTGTAAAAAAGAAAAAATAAAATTTGATGAAAAAGGCCTCAAGACAATCCATAGTTATTCAGAAGGTGACATGCGTCATTCTATAAACATATTACAAGCAACAGCAAGTCTTGGAATTGTAAACGAGTCAAATGTAAAGACATCAGCAGGTCTTACAAAGACAAGTGATGTAGGCGAGATCCTAAAACTTGCAATGACAGGCAAATTGTCTGATGCTAGAAATAAAATGATAGAGTTGATTAAAGTCTATGGCATGTCTGAATCAGATTTTTTAAAATATTTAAATGAAGAGTCGTACAAAATCAAAACTACTAAGCTTTCTGAGATTTTGGAAACTATTGCAAAATATGATTACAGACTAATAATTGGAGCCAATCCAGAAATTCAGCTTTCTGCTCTTTTGGCAGAACTTGGTAAGATAGGAAAATAATAGCGCAGAGAGAGGGATTTGAACCCCCGCGTGCTTGCGCACATAGGCTCTCAAGGCCCACGCCATGCCGGGCTAGGCGACCTCTGCGGATTTCGTTCACAAAAACTAGTTAAAATTTGTTTGATTTTCTGATATTGCTGTGTTGTTTACGAATCAACCTAATGCATATTCAGTCAGATCTGAATTATGCCTACTTTAACTAGATATTGGATTCCAGCTGCAAAGTCCTTGTCACCTATAGAGCCTTCTGACCACCACTTGGCCGTATTTTTGACCCACAGAGGTATTTGTACCTGTATTTTCGCGGATGAGCTTTCCTCTATAGGTATTTGGATTATTCCTTCTTTGATCATAAATTGAATTCCAGACACGAAGTCATCGTCTGTAATTTTGTCAGATGACCACCAACTAGCACTATTTTTAATCCAATCTGGAATGCTGATTTTATCCATACTTGCTGATGAATGTTCACCTATGTGAATTTCTTTAGTAAATGTTATTTGTGGTTCAATGAATGTTCTTGGGTTATCTATTGATACTACGGTAGCTTCCACTCTATAAAGTCCATCTTCAGAAAATATGTTTTGAAGTACTTTGATATGGCTTCCATATTCTCCCATAAAACCTCCAAGATAAGCTTCTTGTGGAGCTTGGACTGTTACTTGTGGTTTGTCAAAAGACTGGTGTTTAAAATCAATTATAATCTCACCGTTTTTATCATAAAATAGTAAATTCATTAGGGCTTTTTCATTTCCTTCTTTGAATATAGCAAGTTGTGTAGACAGATGTGCAAATTTTGTGTTGGTTGCTTGATCATAGAGGATCATTGATAATGTAAAATCTTGTTTAGCGTCTATTTTTTCTGGAAATATAAAATCCATAACAGCTATTCTGTTGCCAAGTTTTGCTGGAGGCGCAGGATCGTGGTGCTGAGCAAAAGATGGGGTTACAGAACCTAAAATTATAAAAATACTTAGTAAAAAAACAAGTTTTCTCATGCAAGAAATTGGCATATTTGTCATCTATTTATTGTTTTTCAGCTAACCAATGTTTATATTTCAAAATGCAGGTTTGTATTATGTTGTCTGAAAAAAAGCTAAAATCGATTTCTGTCTTTGTGCCAGAAGAAATCGTGTTAAGTAGTTTGGAAAAAAGTGGTTTTGTATGGCAGGAAACTGCAACAGTATCAAGTGACGGTAAATTCTGGAAAAAGGAACTTTATGTAAAAGGGGATGAATTGATTTCTGTATCTGAAGAACTTGGCGATTATTGGCCAAAGGATCCTATAGTATCAATCTGTGGCCTACCAAACACTATTCAAAAAATTCTAGGAGACCTCGATGCTTTCCTTTGAATGTAATGAGACACAGTTTATAGAAAACATTAGTCGTCTTTTAGAGTCAGAAAATAGATTTGTAGTCAACAGAAGAATACAGGTTTATGACGACAGACGGTACGGTCCTGCCAGTCTTCCTGATGATGTATTTACTCAGTTTTCCTCTATTTTTACTAGAAAAGGCCCGAGATCGTCTGTGTACGCAAAGACTCACTTTCTTGATGATTACCACCAGAAGGTGTATTTTTTACAAGATCTTCTTCACTCTTCGTCCAAAATGAAATATCCCCTTTTACACATACCTTACTATAAAGTGGAATATTCTTTTAGAATCTGGGGAAACTCGTACCACTTTAGCTTTGATGTCCTGTTCAAGCCCAAAATTTCTATAGAACAAAAAAAGATAATGAAGAAAATGAACCCAAAAATTGAAGAGAGTTCCACTATGTTAATTCATGTTCTGCATTTTGAACCTCCTCCAGAGAGGATGCTGGCAATAAATCTGCCAAAGAAAGTACTCGTATTGGATTTCAGAAAAGCAAATAATCCCCTAGAGAACTAAAAATAAAGAAAGAGAAATGTTCTAGTGGTGCGCGTGTGGATTTGCAGAACCGACATCCATTTTTATGTAGGTTCCAGCAGCCTTTTCGTGGGCTTCCAGATTTGACTGGTCAACTTTGACTGCTAGTGGAGGACAGACAGATACACATGCCATACACCAAATGCAGTCATGTTCTCTTATAGGATCAGCCTTGTCTGTGTAATCCTTACGTTCCTCTTTTACATAACTTCCAGTTCCAGCGAATGTTTCATTTATCGCTTTTTTTGCTGGAATGTCTTTTTCTGTTCTGTACCATTGAAAAACTTGTACAGGACAAGCTTCGATACATGCACCATCTGCTACACAAGAATCCCAATCTACTGCAACCATCGTGCCACTGACACCCAATGGTTCTATTTTTTCACCATGTTCCTTGTAGGCAGCTTTGACTTTTTCATCTGCAGCTGCTTCTGCTACCTTACCTGGGCCCCATACGAAGTGAAAATGTTCACCATCTGTGTGCGATATTTTCCCAATTGGTTTTAGTCCTTTTGGAAAATCTTCTGCTATCGGCATGAAAATTTGAAGGGTGGTATGTTATTTAAACCTAGATAAAATTAGTTTAAACTAACTTTACGATCTCTCTGTTATGAACTTCAACATTGGCCTGATCAACTTTGATGGCCTTTGTTGGACAAACCTCAACACATGCCATGCACCAAATGCAGTCTGCCTCTTTTACAGGGTTTGCCTTATCTGTATAGTCAAGCTTATCCCTTCTTAGTATTTTGCCCGGCTTTTTATACCACTCAAAAACCTTAACGGGACAGCTCATAAGACAGGCACCATCAGCGATGCATGAATCCCAATCTACAGCTACAAATGTACCATGGATTCCCAATGGTTTGATCTCTTCTCCTTTTGTTGCGTAATCTGCTCTGACTTTTTCATCAGAAGCAGCTTCAGCTAACCTTCCAGGTCCCCAAACAAGATGATGGTTATCACTTAGTGGATCCTTAAATTTCCCACTCACGGTATGGTTTTTTGGAAAGCTTTCGTCTATCGGCATTTGGATTCAAGTCTTAATTGGTTAATTAAAGGCTATTCAAGATAAATTCATATCTTTACTGTCATGTGTTGACTCATTGGGAATTTTCAAGTACGATGTTTATAGGAGTCCTAATGTAGGCATATACACAAAAGTTAATGACAGATTTGTCTTTGTGCCAAATGGATTTGCAGTAACAAAGGCAAGAAATCTTGCAGAATTTCTAAAAACTGATTATCTTTTCACTTCAGTAGCAAACACTAGACTACTAGGACCGCTTATGGTAGTCAACAACAATGGGATAATACTTCCTCGTAACTCTCTGGAAGAAGAGCTTACGCATTTAAAAAAATCTACAGGTCTTAATGTTGCCATATTAGATACAAAGTATACAGCGGTTGGAAACTTTATTTGTGCAAACGACAAGGGTGGCATAATGTCACCAATGATTCCAAATGAATATGTAAAAAAAGTTCAAGATGCTTTGGGAATAGAGGTTTTACAGAAGA
>JBQTIK010000055.1:0-6917 GCA_052388195.1 Nitrososphaerota archaeon
GTAAAAGATACCGCCACTAAACCAAAAATTATGGAAGCGGTTAAAATTCTATACAACGAGGAGCCTGCGGATGTAAACGTCTGCAAGACAGTTTACGGCAAAAAGGCCTTCGTTAAATTCCAGACCACAGAAAAGGCAAGGGATCTTGCAACAAAGATAGGAATGCTATAATATGGTCTGCCTTGAATTCAGTCGAATAATGGTGAGTTTGAATGGTTAAAGAATTCAAATATCGTGGTGTTGCAATGGAAGATCTTCAGAATTTGTCACTGGAAAAGCTGTTTGGGCTTCTGCCCGCAAGATCCAGAAGATCCCTAACGAGGGGAATTACTGATGGCAAAAGAAAGCTGTTAGATGAAATAAAACTGGCTAAAGCAGGCAAACTAACGACCCCAATTAAAACACATCTACGGAGTTTGATTGTCATGCCATACATGGTCGGTGTTACGATAAATGTTTTTTCTGGTAAAGAATTTGTGCCTGTTATCATAAAACCGGAAATGATTGGCCATTATATCGGAGAATATGTGATGACAAACAAAAGAGTAATTCATGGAGCACCTGGTGTAGGAGCATCAAGGTCCAGCTTGTATGTCCCATTAAAGTGATTAACATGCCAAACTTCAAGTACGCTTTTCAAAACTATGATAAAACAAAGCATGTGCGCTCTGCCCTCAGAGAAAAAACAATTTCACACAAGCATGCACGTGAAATCGCCGTTGCAATAAAAGGCATGTCAATTGAAAAAGCAAGAGACTATTTACAAGATGTTGTAAGGTTAAAGCGTGCTGTTGCTTTTCGAAGATATAACAACGAGGTTGGACATAAATCAGACACTGGTATAATGTCAGGACGTTACCCACAAAAAGCCGCTAATGAATTTATCAAGCTACTTGACAATTTAGAATCAAACGCGGAATACCGGGGTATGGATTTAGACAGACTAAGAATTGTAAATGCAACTGTTCACAAAGGAAGAAAAATACAGAGATTTATTCCGCGTGCAATGGGAAGGGCAACGCCGAAGATAGACATACTGACACATGTAGAGCTTGTAGCGCAGGAGATCTAAAATGTCGTCTGTAAAAAATGTGATCAATGATAGTTACAAGATTATGCTGCTTAAAGACTATCTAAGAGAAGCAATTAAAGAAGCTGGATTTTCAGATGTAGATATACAAAAAACTCCAACAGGAACTAGGGTTGCACTCCATGTAACAAGACCTGGAATAGTAATAGGCAGAAAAGGTGCAGGCATACGCGATTTGACTAAGGCGCTTGAAAAGGACTTTGGGCTTAAAAGTCCACAAATTTCAGTAATCGAGATAGACAAACCAGAACTGCAACCAAGTGTAATGTGTAATAGGATGGCACAGCATCTTGCAAGAGGAACTGCGTTTAGACGTGCTGTAATGTGGACTATGCAAACAATAATGAGTGCTGGTGCAATGGGTGTACAAATTACAATTTCTGGCAAACTTAGAGGAGAACGCTCTGCTTTCGAAAAACACCACAAGGGAATTTTGCCGCGGGCTGGTCATCATGCAGATGTTATAGTATCAGAGGATATAGTTCACGTTAATACAAAAATGGGTCTTATAGGTGTACGAATCCGAATTGCAAGAAAAGAAAACTATATTCCAGAATTTGAATTCAAGTCAGCTAGAAAGGAAGAGCCGGTAAAGAAGAAGAAAGTGGAAGAAGAGGAAGAGAAAGAAACTGCGATTATAGAAGAAATCCCAGAAGATCCAACCAAACCACGTACAGAAAGCGAATTAATAGCGCAGGAAGAAGAACTTGTCAAATCTGTGGAGACGTATGAAGAAGTGGAAGATGAGCTAAAGTAATGACAAGACTAAAAATGAAGACTGTAAGAGAATTTAATGAAACCGATCTAAAAGACAGACTTGGGCAACTTCGATCCGAGCTCACAAAGCTACGTGTAGAGGCATCTAAAGGAACCCTTAGAAAAGAAAATGGAAAGGTACGACCGCTAAGAAGGGATATTGCAAGAATATTGACAAGGCTAAACGAGATGAAAAAACAATGATTACTCCAGAAAATATTGTATCGCATGAACTAATAGGACTTGATGCTGAGGTCGTTAAATGCAATAATGCACAAACCGTTGGACTGTGCGGAAAGATTATTGATGAAACAAAATCAATGCTGATTCTTAGTACTGAAAATGGAGTTAAAAAAATCCCAAAAGCAAATACCCAATGGAGGTTTTCTTTTGATAAAATGGAAACACTGGTAGATGGGAATCAATTGACAAAAAGACCTCAGGAAAGAATAGGAGCAAAAACATGACAAGAAATATTGGAATTTCTGTTCAGGCACCAAAAACAGAGTGCACAGATCACCTATGTCCATTCCATGGAACACTTAGTGTAAGGGGCAAACTAATTGAAGGCAGGGTGGTTAGCTCAAAGGCCCCAAAGATGGTTGTAATTCAACAAGAGTTTCCAAAAATGATCACTAAATTCAAAAGATATGCACGTAGCCAAAGTAAGATTCACGCATACAAACCATCTTGCATTGATGTAAAAGATGGCGATGTAGTTTTAACTGCAGAGTGTAAGCCAATATCAAAAAGTGTTTCGTTTGTTGTTGTGGAGGTTCTATCATAATGACAGCAACAAAGAGTCGTGCAGTATCCGCTAAAGGTGTACAAGAATTTAGGCCATACATAACAAGAGCATTACCACTTGGTGCTCGAGTCGTATGTGCAGATAACACTGGTGCAAAGATACTAGAAATTGTAATGGTGCAGAAAACAAAAACGAGGGTTTCACGATATCCCTCTGCGGCTGTAGGAGATTTTGTTAATGTAGTTGTAAAAAAGGGACCTGGCGAACTTAGGAAACAAATCTATGGCGCTGTTATTGTACGACAAAAATACCCGATTAAGAGACTCAGCGGAGTAAGAGTCATGTTTGAAGATAACGCAGCTGTACTTATTACACCAGAAGGAGAGATAAAAGGAACGGAGATCAAGGGCCCTGTCGCTGTAGAAGCATCAGAGAAGTGGCCAAGAATAGCAAACCTTGCGTCGATGGTGGTATAAGATGAAACCGACAATAATTAGAAACAGACAATTCTTCAACGCAGCGAATCACATAAGAAGTAAACAGCTTGGAGCAACACTATCAAAAGAACTCCGAGAAAAATATGGGAAACGCAGTACACGTGTGGTAAAAGGAGACGCTGTACGAGTAATGCGAGGAGAATTCAAGGGGATTGATGGTAAAGTAACTCAAATTTCAACTGAAAAAAGTGGTGTAGCAGTAGAGGGAATAAAGCGTGAAAAGCTCAAGGGTGGAAATGTGGACATTTACATTCACACATCAAACGTCATGATTACAGGTTTGAATCTAGATGACAAGTGGCGACAAAGCAGATTGGAGAGACAAAAAACAACAGTTGTTACAGAAACTCCAAAAGAAACACCAAAAGAAGTTCTAAAACCAAAGGAATTGTCAACAAAAAAATCACCAAAACCGAAAGAAAAACCGAAAGAAAGATCAAAAGAAAGATCAAAAGAAATACTGAAACCAAAGGAAAAGGCATCAAAACCTCGCACTAAAAAAACAAAACAAACAAAAGCAGCCAATCAAGCGAAAAAGGAGACTGAATAATGGTAAGCATAGCTGGAAGTAAGAAACTAAAAAGACAGATGGCACCCCTTTTCTGGAGGATCACAAGAAAGAATTCACGATTCGTTGTAACAGTAAGGCCTGGCGGTCATCCAAAATACGTTGCAATTCCAACCGCAGTATTTGTACGTGATACATTAAAACTAGTCACCACGCTAAGAGAAGCAAAATCTGTAATTTATGGTGGAAAAATAAAAGTAGATGGTATAACCCGTAGATCACTTCACCATGGAATAGGACTAATGGATGTGGTTGAGCTTGAAGGCATTCCAGAAGTTTATAGGCTGGTACCAAAAGATTCTATGGTTCTTCGACCAATCAAGATAAATGAATCAGAAAAAACAAAAAAACTTGTCAAAGTAACAAGAAAAACAACAACTAGAGGCTCAAAAACCCAGCTTGGTTTCCATGATGGGCATTCAATTATTTCAGACACAAAAGTAAATGTAGGCGATACATGCATTATGCAAATCCCAGAAGGAAAAATTCTTGATGTAATTAAATTGGAAAAAGGATGTCAAGTCATTGTGACAAGTGGAATTAATGCTGGTCATATAGGTAAGGTTATTGAAATCAAAGAAGGGACTTTCGTGCTTCCAAGGCGTGCACTAGTAAACATAGGTGAAAGAGAAATCGAGATTCCAGTAGATCTTGTTATGGTTGTAGGAAAGGACAAGCCTGTAATACAAATAGAGTGAGATCATGTCGCAAATAACAGAAAGCCAAATGAGAAAAATTTCAATTGCAAAAGTAGTATTAAACATGGGAGTTGGCAAGTCTGGGGAGCCAATCGAACAAGCAAAACTTGCATTATTACAAATTACTGGACAAAAGCCAAGTCCACGGCATGCAAAAGCAACACAAAGAGATTGGGGTGTACATAAAGGAGAACCAATAGGTGTTGCGGTAACACTTAGAAGAAAACCAGCCCTTGAGCTCATCAAAAGGCTTTTTGCAGCAAAGGGAAACCAGATCAAAGGTTCTTCATTTGATGAATTTGGTAATCTTTCATTTGGCATAAAAGAACACATTGACATTCCTGGTGTAAAATATGACCCAAAAGTTGGCATTTTAGGGTTAGACGCATCCATTTCATTACAACGGCCAGGATTTAATATCCGATTTAGAAGCAAGCATAAAGCAAGTGTTGGAAAAAGACACATAATTTCAAGTCAAGAAGCAAAGGAATTTCTAACTAAAGAATTTGGTATAGAGGTAGTATAATGGTAAAGAATCGAGACTACAAAGTAACAGGAAGGACCGTACATAAATTTGGCAAAGGTTCACGTTGGTGTAAACGCTGTGGGGACTATAATGCAGTTATACAGAAGTATGACTTGGCGTTGTGCAGACGTTGTTTCAGAGAGGTTGCAGTATCACTAGGATTTAGGAAATTTAGGTGAGAAGATGCCATCAAATAATATACTTGCAAATTTGTTTGTGACATTATTTAATACAGAAGCTAGGCGCAAAGGTGAATGTGTCGCACTGCCAGCCTCAAAACTTGCTATGGAGGTGCTAAAGACTCTTCAAAACCATCACTACATTGGGGAATTTGAAAATATTGATGATAAGAAAGGTGGAAAGTTCAAGATCCAACTTTTGGCCAAAATTACAAAGTGCGGTGCAATTACACCAAGATTCAAGGTTAGAAAAGACGACTATGGAAAATGGGAACGACAATACCTGCCATCATATTCACAAGGTATGTTACTAGTAACTACAAACCAAGGAGTAATGTCTCATCATGAAGCAATAAAGAAAGGATTAGGGGGGTTGTTGATAGGATATGTCTACTAAACAGATAGAACAGCACGAATTCTCACTACCGGTACCAGAAAACGTTAAAGTCTCATTAACAAAGAAAATGTTACGCGTTGAGGGGCCTCTTGGCAAAACAAGAAAAGATTTCAAAAAAATACCGATAGACCTTCAAGTAAACGGTAAAAATGTCATGATAAAGTCACTTGGTACACGAAAGAAAGACTACGCTATATTCAATACTGCTAAATCAATAATTAAGACGCTCATTGAGGGAGTCCAAAAGGGCTATACCTTTAAAATGAAAATTGTATACGCACACTTTCCAATCACAGTAAAGATAAAGGATGGAAATATTCTAGTCGAGAATTTTCAGGGTGAACGGGCTCCAAGAGTTTCAAAAATACGTGGCGATACCAAAGTTGTTACAAAAGGTGATGATGTTATCTTAACCGGGTCTGTCTTAACCGATGTTGCACAAACTGCAGCAAGCTTGCAGCAAAACACCAAGGTCAAAAACAAGGATCACCGGGTTTTTCTTGATGGCATCTATCTTTTTGAAAAATCCCCCGGGCTCCAAAAATAATCTTAGTAAAGATTAAATCCGAATCTCCTAGGACAAAACGTGTTGCCGCCCTAGCTCAGCGTGGTAGAGCAGCTGACTGTTAATCAGCTGGTCGTCAGTTCAAGTCTGACGGGCGGCGCCTAATATTTCTAAATTCGAATTTAGAAATATATTATTCTTATTCTTGTGCATCACGACACAAAACCACCCATATTTGTTTTTAATATTTCATAACTCGAGATTTGAAACATTATACAAGATCACATCTGTGTTTATTCTATTAGACAGGCTAGATCAAATACTGATCGCAACATTAGGATACGTGCAGGAGGTTCGCATTGGCCAGAACACGACGCGCTAATAGATATTGCGTCGATTGTGGGGGAAGATTAGTCTATTACCCCCGGCTTTCCAATCCAAAAGCTCCCAAGGAATATAGGGTTCTTGTGTATGCATGTCCAGATTGTACAAAAGACTTTAACAAACCCAAGATGTTTTCCATTAGACGAAACGTGGTAGATGAACCGCTAGAAACAGTAGAAATAGAGATAGTTCAGACCAGAGAAAAGATTCCATCGTAAAAGCTAAACCCCCTGCAATTTTCTGAAATTTACGCATATGATGATTTTTTCAAAAAATCGGTTTTTGGTGGGGGGTTTAACATTTATGCGTGTATAGGCAAGCCAAGGATCAAAACACCACCATTACCCAGTAAAAGATTGCCTAACTTTTTTTGGTACGAATAAAAGCTAAACCCCATGAATTTTGCCATTTGATACTTAAATCTATTGAAAAATAGCTCTGTTAAGTATTTGAGGTTTATCTAATTGAATTTCTAGGTGTTAACTTTCGGGATTTATGTTGGTGGTTTTCCAATTACCCATTTCAACGCAAAGATTTGACCGTTAATATGACTACGACTAATTTGATCC
>JBQTIK010000056.1:0-3929 GCA_052388195.1 Nitrososphaerota archaeon
TTCACTTAAACCTTGATTAAATTACGATCTTCAAGTATTATTTTGTGTTCGATTTTATTATTCTGGTCCTTGCTTACACCATATGTCTTTTTTATGAGGTTTTTTACCAGTTCTACGTCAGCTTCAAGCAACTTTTCGTATGGATCCTTGTCAATGAATCTTGCAAAAGAGCCCTCTTTTTCTTGTTTTGGGAAATTTGAGTCATCATAACTAATGAAATATTCTGCAGATACTTTTGCTGAATATCTATCTTTTGTATACTGTGATTTTTTGATGTGAACAGGCAGCTTCTTTTCAACATCTGTCAGAATAATCAAAGGATCGTATCTTCCACCTATGTAATAAGGCGAATCTGTCGTAGTAAAATTGAATCTAACCTTGCACCATGCTTGCACGTATTGTATGTACATATGATCAATAAGAACGGAGAGGGTTTAGACAATTCATGGACAAATATCAGAATTAGTAAGAACAGACCAGCAACAACACTCTTCCAAAGAACACCTAGGACATTCTTTTGGCGAGACGCTATTCTTGCATTCTTCAGGCAAACAACTACAGTCTGCACATTTTATCTGCAACAATAATTCCTCTGTGAATCAATAATAAAAAGTTGGAGATCCATTACTGGAATGGATCTATAAACGGACAGTTAACAACATGATCACTATCCATTGGTCTTGCAAGCTCGACACCAATCTTACCTGCAGACTTTAGTGCATTGATGTCTCCTATTGTCTCAAGCAATGATGCGTGGGTCGGCTCTTTCCATCCAATCACGGAAATTCTCCAAAGTGGGCTGTAGTTCTCATCACCAGGAGCAGCTGCTGCAACTCCAGCTTGGAATCCCATAGGACCACTTCCTTTGATTCCATTCATGAATTGGAACAAGTCAACTGCCGATGGACTTGCTAGTGTTTTTGCAAGCGTAGATGCGTCTGTTACACCCATCATAGTAGCAGGTCCAGAAGGTGTTGCGTCTGTTACAATGTAGTAAATTGTTCTGCCGTCTGGTCCCCACCCTCTATGAGCTACGAATGTTACTTCCATTTTTTTGGTATCAATGTTAAGAATCTGTCCTCCTCCATATGGTGTCTCATCAGTCAAGGTTTTGTCTTCTTTTACTGGCATCTGACCTTCTGGCCAAATAATTTGTGGCATGTTTAGGACAACTTGAAGCTCTTGCAGTTGCACTTTGCCTGCCTTTTCTGCTTCAAGTATTTTCGCTTCCGAATCTAAGACAACTGGAGTCTGACCATCTTTCCATGCTACATGTATGTGAGAGCGTAATGCGCTGTACTTTTCTGGCTGTGCAGGTGTGCTGGCAAATACCTCATCTTGGAACCCATGCACACCATTTCCCTTTACTCCATTTGTAAACATGTAGACTGGGTCTAGTGCAGCTTTTGGAGTCTTGGCAAGAGGCGGAGCTAATTCTACTTTCCATCCTTGTGCCTTTGTGATTATATCAGCATGTGTCGGATCACTGGAGTCAGTGATGATATAATAGACAGCTTTACTATCGTAGAGTCCTTTATGCAAAGGAATTGTTGCTGGCACACTAGCTCTTGACAGTTTTAGAACAGAGCCAAGTGCTTCCATTTGCATAGCTTCTTCCATTGCACCTTTTTCCATCATCTTTTTGTCTTCTGTCACTTTCTTTGCTGGTTTAGCCGCTGGCTCAGAACACAATCTATCACCACAAACTTTTTTAGAGCTTGTTTTCTGTAACGGTTGACCACTTCCTTTTGCAGCATCGACCTCAAAAAAGCTTGAAGTCAGTGCTACTGTAAATACTGGCAAGATTGCAAGAATGCTCAAGTATTTTAGTTTCTGATTCATTGGATGCTCATCTTGATTCATTACATATAGGCATTTTTCCAAATCTCTTCCAGATCAGATTATGGTTTAGAAACCAATTTGTACCAAGTCTTTATTTGAGCTGATTCCATTAGCGGAATAATAGATTTGGACTAGATTTGGATCTGATGTGGAAAAATTGTTTTAATATTTAGCCAGAATCTGCTTTTAATGAACAAAAAGTTACTGATTGCAGTCATTGTGGCAGCGGTTATGCTTCCAATTGGCACATATGCGGTCTCACCACTTTTCATCAACACGACCATAGATGAGCCATTGCCGCCATCAGTTAAGAATGAAAAAACATTGGCTACTGGAGCTATGCTCAAAGATGGCAGCGAGACCATGATGAAAAAAGTAGATCAGGTTATGGAGAAAAAAGAAGCTATGTTCTTGTCGGGCAGCTTTGTTGGTGCAGGTGATGGAATACACAATGCAGAAGGCATATCAAAAGTAATCTCATTGGAAGATGGAACTAGCATTCTAAGATTCGAGAACTTCAAGTCCACCAATGGACCAGATCTATATGTCTACTTGGCTACCGATGATGGTGCTACTGACTTCATCAACCTTGAGAGGTTAAAAGCTAACAATGGAAACCAGAATTACAACATACCAGATGGTGCGGATCTATCAAAATACGATACCGTTCTAATTTGGTGTAAACAATTCTCAGTTTTGTTCGGAAGCGCAGAACTGAAACTCCAATAGGGAAAGTTTTCCCTTTTTATTTTATACTACAAGGCAGGTCCAAAATACAGCTTTTCTTTTCCATACTCTTTTGATACGAATACACGAGAACACCTCTTGCATAACAAAAGCATTGATTCGGTAAGTTCTAGTTTTATAAAATGACCTTCTTTTTTACAAAATGGACACATCAATCCGTCTACCATGCTTTGGTTTAGTCTTTCTACCTATTAACAAATTGGATTGTTTTACCTTGACCGCAAATTTCCAATCTTTCCAAATAAATTCTCTATAACTGATTTACGTAGAAGCATCAGCTCAGTACATGTAATGAAAAAAAGGGAAGTAGGAGACAGAGGGGGATCAAATTACTACCTCCTACTTGTTTCAGAAAATATCTTCTGTAACTTTGATGCGAGCTCTTTTTTTGCTTCTGACTGTGTTAGCATCGAGTTCCAGACCTTGCCAATTGCTTCAAAGACTGCATC
This sequence comes from Nitrososphaerota archaeon, assembly GCA_052388195.1. Lineage (GTDB taxonomy): Archaea > Thermoproteota > Nitrososphaeria > Nitrososphaerales > Nitrosopumilaceae > JBBDNF01. The sequence goes on from JBQTIK010000056.1 coordinate 3,039, forward strand.
TGCTGATTTGTCCATGATTGGTCCAAATCCTGATTCAATTCTCTTTTTCAATCGCTCAACCTGTGCCTCGTGTAGCGCCTGAAAGAAGGCTTTGTGCCACATCATCATCGTCTGTTCTATTGGATCGACGGTTTGGCAACCACAGCATTCTTGGTATGGCTTGTCAGAGCCGCATGGGCATGTTGCATTTTTTTCCATATTGCATGATTCTGTTGTGCATTCCATACTTTCTTATCGTTAGTTACTATAGAAAGGTAAGTATATAAATTGGAAAGTAACTAGATCGAAAGTAAGTGAGAAAAGAGTAAGTTGAAAGATCAAGAGATGAAATTAGTCCGAGATTCCATGAAATGCTGTCCTGTTGATAACACATTCAAAATAATAGGTAAAAAATTCACCATCCACATTCTTCGTACTATGCACATGCTCAATCAGACACGGTTTAACCAATTTCTTGATTCAATTGAAGGAATAAACCCCAAAACTCTTTCTGTTCGATTACGCGAGATGGAAAAAAATGGACTAATAACAAGAAAGATCTATCCAGAAACTCCAATAAGGATAGAGTATTCTGTTACCGAGAAAGGCAGAGCCTTAAGACCGATAGTTGAACAGATGGCTGCCTTTTCTATGCGGTATTGCTGTGAGGATGTATTCAAGGATGGCAACCCTAGAACTTTCAAAGAGGTTTTTGTCAGATCAATAAAGGGATTATCCTAGTAAACTTAGTGCTTGTAAGCCTTCCAAACTCTTTCAATAATTAAGCCAGCTATAATCACAGAAAGTGCAAATACAACTGACCAAAATACATCAGGTGGAATTCCTACACTTGGTGGTGGTGCGATGGCAGCTTCCATGGTTTGTTCCATTGTGGCTCCACCTACGCTTTTG
>JBQTIK010000057.1:0-2036 GCA_052388195.1 Nitrososphaerota archaeon
GTTTCACCCAGAATTTAACAGCAGGCCAGGCTTTCCAGAGATTTGTTTTGAAGCCTTTGTAACGGCGGCAACACAAGCCTGACTATTTTGGAATCTCGTAGATCCTTTGCCTCGTGTCTCTAAGTGAGACACGCTTTTTCACGTAGCCTTTTTCAAGTAAATGTCTTAGTGCAAGCCTTACAGTTCTATCCGGTAAGAGAGTTTTTGTAGATAGCTCTTTTTGTGTAAGCGATCCTTCATACTCTAGTGTTTTTAGCAAAAGCTTTGAGCTTGGAGGCATGTTTAGAAGATCCTCAGCAAGCTTTACTTTCTTTGCAAGTGCTGAAACTGCAGTAGAGTCCTTTTTCATTCTGATAATGTTTGCTGGTTGGGCAAACTTGGTACACGTGACAAGGTTATCCACCTTAAAACGATCTTTTCCATCAAGAATAGCTTCACACCTAAGTTTTGACGAGATGTCATCTATCTCAATGAGGCTATCTTCTGATACAACAAGTGGTCTTCGTGTCACATCAAGCGAGTTTACAGAAACAATGCCAAAAACCCTCGAGTCTTGAAATATTACAGGACCGCCAGCTGACATGGAATATGCCGAAGAGCCAATTGGTGTTGATATGATCACTCCGTCGCTACTGTCATGCCAGACCTCTTCTCCATTTACACGTAAGACATGTTCCATTAGCATTGCGCTTTTTGATGAAAAGATTGCAACATCGTTTAGTGCAGGATACACGTTTTTGCCGTCAATTTTTATGCCAATGCGTGGAACCTGTTCTATCGTAAAATCTCCACTTTTTAGTCTCTTTACAAATGAAGAAAATTCTCGTAGATCAATTTGGGCCAAAAATCCACTTGATTCAGACTCGTTTATTCCAAGTACGGGTATTGCAGAATCCAGCACTTTGTGAAAGTAATTTCTTACTCCTCTATCTCCACCGGTAACTATTACACAATCAGCGTCTTTGAGTACTGACTTGTTTCCAAGCAAATACGAATCTATGCCATGGCCGTCAAGAGATGCCTTGACAGATTTGATTGCCTGATCGTTTTGATCTTGGCTTGAGAGGGCAACGCGCACAAGACAAATCAGCTTTTGTACAATAAAAGCCTAGACCTGTGAAAACTTGACCAAATTATACAGGTATGAGGCGTTTGTCTCGATTGCACCCCTTTGTGGAATCTTTGCAAGACCGTACTCTTTTGTCTCAAGGGCTGCCTGTGCAGCTCCTACTGCAAAGCAGATTGCCCAAAAAAAATCATTTTCTTTCAGATATGTACATGCAAAGGTTGCACAAAAAATATCCCCAATCCCTGTAGTATCTGTGACTTCAATGTTTGGTATGGTAAGATGGTACAGTTTGTCTTTAGCAAGCATTGTAATTTCACGCTTGTTTGTTAGAAGAACAAACTCAACACCTTTCTTTTGTAAAGTCAGCATGGCATCAATACCAGTTGGTGCAGTAAGAGAATAGGCTTCATCCAAGTCCACTTTTATTGCAGTTATTTTTGAAAGATTCATTTCAGTTTTTTCAAGATAGATCTTATTGTTTTTGTCTGTTCTTCGCAAGAATCCTTGTGGGTCAAGTAGTGTAAACTTGGAATCTTTTTTTATTCTTTCAAGTGTGTCATGCGATATCTCATCAAACACTGGACTTACTATACAGCCATCAGTTTGAAGTTTATCAAATTCAATAGATTCACACTTGGTTTTTAGATACAGGTTTCTGTCTGTTCCTGAAATTTCAAGCAAAAATCTTGTAGTAGGTTTTGTTGTTAGCGAGCTTTGCGTTATGAAGATCTTGTTTTTTTCAAGCAGGTCTTTGTATGCAAAGTCGGTTCCTATCTTTGTGTGAAGCTCAACGTCAAATTTTAGATTCCTTGCAGTAAGACCGCAATAGCATGCAGGACCACCTGTGGTCTCAATTGTTGTACCATCTCTAACTATCTCGTCAATGGTACAATGAGAGAATATGCCTATTTTCATCTAGTTTCTTGCAATGCATGCAAATTTAGTCTTTTTTCGCTTTTTTCTTCTC
>JBQTIK010000058.1:0-6883 GCA_052388195.1 Nitrososphaerota archaeon
TAAACAAGCTTGGTGAGCATCTCACATCAAAAACTCAGATTGAAAACACAGTAAAACAATACATCATGATTGTTTCTAGTTTGAAAAAAAGTGGGATCGAAGGTGGTATATCTGTCAAACCAACGCAACTTGGTCTTTCTCGAAGCAGAAACGAATGTCTACAGAACTATAACATCATAATAGAAAAAGCAGCCCTCTCGCAGGCATTTGTATGGATTGACATGGAGTCATCTGAACACACAGACGACACCATTGGAATCTATCTTGACCTGTTTTATAAGTATGAAAGACTGGGGCTAGCTTTGCAGGCAAACCTTAGGCGTTCTAAGAAAGACTTGATGCGACTTTTAGAGAAGGGAGCAAAGATACGTCTTGTTAAAGGAGCGTATCGTGAAAACAAGGAAATTGCATTTCAATCACGAAAACAAGTAGACCAAAACTATCGCGCTTTAATGGAGATACTCTTTCTAAAGGGAAATGAATTTGGAATTGCTACGCATGATTATAATATGATAGAACAAGCAATCAAACTTTCAAAAAAATACGAAAAAAAATTTGAGTTTCAGATGCTAAAAGGAATACGTGATGAGCTAAAACCAGATCTTTTACAAAAAGGATTTTCAATAGCAGAATACATTCCATATGGCACAAACTGGTTGCCCTATTCTATTAGAAGACTAAAGGAAAGGAAACGAAACATTTTGCTTTTGGGAAGTTCATTTCTTCACTCGCATCGCGTTTGAGTCTGCTCTCTCATGAACTGGAGTAAATAATAGGCTCCACCAGCTCCTTTTCCTGAAATTCCAGACTCTTTCCACCCAACAAATGGCTGGGCACCAACCAATGCGCCCGTAGTTGCACTTGCTGCCCTGTTTGCATAGGTCACACCAGCTTCGATTTTGTTAAAGAATGTCTCAACTTCATCCTTGTTATTACTAAATATTCCAGCTGTCAGACCATATCGCGTTTTGTTTGCAAGGCTTATTGCTTCACCAAAGTTTTCAAATTCAGAGACACAAACAAAAGGCAAAAACAACTCCTCTCTGGCAAGTTCGTGCTCGTGTGGTAAATCTGTAACAATTGTTGGTTCCGCAAAATATCCATTTTGATAATCAGCATCTTTCAATACTTTGCCGCCATAAACTATCTTGCCATCCATTTTGGCAAGCTCTGATGCGCTCTCAAACTTTTTTAACGCGGCTTCATTGATTATGGGTCCAAGAAAGACATCTTTTTCCCACGGCTTTCCTATTTTAAGTGATTTTGTTTTTGTTACCAACTTTTCCATGAACTGGTTTGCGACTTTTTTTTGCACATATACTCTAGAGCATGCACTGCATTTCTGTCCGCCATAACCAAAGGATGCTTTTATAACTCCTTCTGCAGCCTTTTCAAGATCTGCCGATTCTGTAATTATGACAGGATTCTTTCCACCCATCTCTGAAATAAATGGGCGTTGGCTTTTTTCAATAAAACTTCGAAATCCTGACATACCTACATCTCTTGAGCCAGTAAAGGCTATCCCATCGACTAAGGGACTTTCAAGTATTGCCTTTCCAACAACGCCTCCAGCTCCAGTGATAAAGTTAAGAGCTGCTGGAGGAAGCTTGTGATATATTGTTTCCACAAACTTGTACGCTGAAAGTGGAGTATCGCTTGCTGGTTTGAGTACTGCGGTGTTTCCAGTCAAAAGAGCACCCGAAGTCATTCCAATTGCTATGGCCGAAGGAAAATTGAACGGAGATATTATTCCCCACACGCCGTATGGTTTGAGAACACTTCTTGTCCTCTCATTTGGATGGGCGCTTTTTGTCTCTTTAGAATAACCCTCATTAAGTTCAAGCTGTTCTGAATAATATCTCAAGAAATCTATTGCCTCATCTACATCGCCCATTGCTTCCAGTCGGCTTTTACCGTTCTCAAAGGTCATAATGGCTGCAAGCTTGAATTTATCTGCAGAAAAAACATCTGTTGTCTCTCTGAATATCTGAACCCTTTTTTGATAGGGAGTCATGCTCCAGTTAGAAAAGGCTTCTTTTGCAGATTCTATTGCACGGTTTGTATCTTCTTTTGTTGCCATTGGAAAATTTGCTATTATGATGCTTGTGTCAGCGGGAGATTTTACTTGGAATTGATTTTCAGAATAAATCTCTTTTCCTCCTATAATCATAGGATAGCTTTTACCAAAGTCTTTTTTTATTATCTCTACAGCCTGATCAAATTTTTTATGAAATTCATCAGTAGAGTTGTTTGTTACTGCCCTTGCCCATGTTTTCTCGTTTTCAAACACAATGATCCTTGCGATCGACATAATAAATTGATTATCTATCAGCTTGGATTGATCAATTTTAAACACGAAACATTTTATTCATGTATGTAAAGGGTGCTTATGCTCAACACAGTATACTTGGATGCACTTAAAAAACGCGAAGAAACTCTGTCTGTTTTAAAAGGCCAAAGATTTGAGCAAATACTAGAAGAAGCTAGGCGTAACTGGGTAGAATACACGCCACAAAAGCAAGATGCCGTAATTGCAGGAATTGACAGCAGCTATAACAGCACAAAGTTTCAGGGACTGGAGTTATGGGTTGTAGCAGCTGTTTCCATAAAATCTGATGGTACTATAATTTCAGAAAAGCACAGACAGGGTCTTGGTACACCAAACCCAGAACTAGCCACGCAGGCAAGCCAGATGGAAATAGATGCCTGCGCCGCCTCGGTGGGTGAGGCTGACTTGGTTGCAATAGATGGCTCACTTTACTCACAATTTATGACAAGACAGGCTTCCCTTGCCACCACACTTACTTCAGCCATAAAAAAGAAGCATAATGTCGTTTTTGTATCTAAAACCTCTGTCACAAGGAACCAGTTTTCAAAACTTGGCTCTCTGGCTGGCGACATTTTTTATTATAACCACGCTATCAAAAAGGCTGGCTTTAGCAAAATTTTTGTGGATAAAGAACTGGGCCCAGGAAAAGTTATCTCATCTGTCTATACAAGACTGAGTGACTCTACACCGCTGATAAAAATTGAACTTTTAGGTTCTGAACATAACGAATCTGAAATAAAATCGCTTTTGGATAAGCTTTGTAAAAACAGCGTCTCTGGGTATCCTTATGCATTAAAGCTTGCACATAACAATTGCAAGATAACTCACAGTGATCTGGCAAGACTGGTTAGCCTGTATGGTCTTGGAAACGAGGTTGGTTCAAGAGAGGTACTTGAATGAACATTGGTGTTGTAATAGGTGAATCAAAACCAACCGAAGTGACTGCACAATCCTCGCGACCTCTTTCTGTTGGTGAATATGTCATCGTGGACTCTCAAAACGGAAAGCTTCTGGGCTTAGTGGAACGATCAATAGTTTCAAGTGATGCGCTTGCGGACATAAGAAACTTTGACGAGGCCATGGAAAGCAAGGAAGTTGCTGCGCTAAACTCTCGTGACAAAAACTATAAAGTAAAAATTGGAATTCTTGGATTTTTAGACAAGCTGCAAAAAGGTCAACCAATTGTGCCCGCTGTTCCACCTTTGCCTGGCACCTCTATACTTGAAGCTGCAGAAGACGACCTTGGAATAATTTTTGCCCCAAAAGAAAAGGAATGGATTAGAATCGGCTCGCTTCTTAGAAACCAGGAAATTGAGGCAAAAATAAACCTCAACAGGATTGTCTCAAGACACATAGGCATACTTGCCATGACAGGCATGGGAAAAAGCAACCTTGTTTCACTAATAGCAAAGCAGGTGGCAACACTGCAGGGAACTCTGATAATTTTTGACTACCACAACGATTACACAAAGCTAAACGTACCAAAAATCAGCGTAACAGATGCAAAGATAAATCCAAGACTGTTGCAGGCCGATAAGCTTGCTGAAGTAATTGAGCTGCGGGAAAATGCAGACAAGCAACAAAGAGTACTGCGTGAGTCCTTTATGCAATCTGTCAGAGAGGCAAAGGACTTCTGGACCGCACTTGAAGATAGTGTCTCTGCATTTGGTCACACCACAAAAGGATATGCAGACAGTGCAAGCCGGGTCCTCGATAAGATCGATGATGCAAAGCACAGATTCTCTGACATTTTGGATCCAGACTGTGGTGATCCCGTAGATTTGATAAAAGAAGGGAGGGTAAATGTTCTAAGCGTCGCAGAGCTAAGTGAAAGACAAGCAAACGTCGGCCTCTCTTACTATTTGCAAGAGCTGCTCAATGACAGAAAAGATTCTTACTGGGCAAAAAAGGGAAGAAAAATCTCTGGAAAGACCAACAAATTTTCGTCACCAATTTTTGTAATAATTGAAGAGGCTCATGTTTTTATTCCAAAAGGAGAACACACTGACACTAAATACTGGGCATCAAAAGTTGCAAGGGAGGGCAGAAAGTTTGGAATTGGTCTTGGCATTGTATCACAGAGACCGCGAAACATAGATCCAAACGTGCTCAGCCAGATGGGCTCACTTGCCATAATGAAGATAGTACAAGACGATGATCAACAGCAAATTGCTTCGGCCGCAGAGTCTCTTAGCAAAGACCTTCTTAACCAACTGTCATCTCTGAACGTAGGTGATGCGGTCTTGGTAGGCCAGTGGGTAAACTTGCCATCAATTGTTCATGTTGATGAGGTAAAAGGAAAGACAATTGGCTCTGATCTAAATGCAGTAGCAGAATGGTCGGAGTCCAGCAAGTTCAAAGACATTGCAGCAGAATCAACGCAAGGACTAATTCAAAAAGACTTGCTGATGGACTAGCATGATCTTTTCTCACATCTCTGATACACATTTGGGGTTTGTACAATATTATTCAGAAGAGCGAGAGCAGGACGTCTACTCTGCTTTTGATCAAGCAATTGACACCTCAATAAATGACCATGTTGATTTTGTAATCTTTGCAGGAGACATTTTTCATGTTCCAAACCCAAGTGGAAAGGCAATCTTGGTTTTGGCAAATGCACTAAAGAGACTAAAACAAACTAGCATTGATTCTTTTTTCATACTTGGCGAACACGACATTAGCAGAATACGTGCAACGCCTGTACCATTTGTATACCACAACTTGGAATTTTCAAAATACGTCGGAAACGGAAAACCGTTTCAGTACAAAGATGTGTTAATTGTTGGATATGATAAAAGAAGAAAGAGCGAGATTAATACATTTGAAAACGATTTTGCAAAAGCAGATTCTGAAGCCAAAAGCCACCATGGTCACAAAATCCTTGTACTGCATCAGGGAATCTCGGAAATTAACAAGTTTGCAGGAGAGCTAAACTCTACAGATCTTCCAAAGCACTTTACCTACTATGCAATGGGACATCTTCATGAGAAGGAGATGAAAAAATTCAGCCACCTTGGGGGGCTGCTGGCGTACCCTGGATCAATCGAGCTTACCTCAAGTGAGGGAATAAAAGAAACTCAAAAAGGATTTTACGAAGTTGACCTATCTTCATCGGAAGCAAAACCAAACTGGATAAAACTTGATACGCGACCGCAAATTTCAATCAACACTGGCTTTGACAATCTTGCAAAAGAAATAGATGCACTGTCAGAAAAACTGCACTCGTTTACACGGCAACCGATAGTCGAGCTTAAAATCCATGGTGAAAACATTGAAGCTGATGTAGTCCAGTCGCAAATTGCAAGGCTGATTCCGCTCACACTACGATGCTTTTGGAAGGCAATACGCGCAGAACAAGATGCTGGTTCGACATTTGTAGACAAGCCAGCAAAGATTGATGACGAGATGCTAAAGATTGCAAAAAATAAACTGCGCTCAGTACCACTTGCAAGCTTTTCTATTAGAGATTTACTGCCTCTACTTTCTGCAAACCAGCTTGGAGAAGCAAACCATTTGGTGATTGAAAACTTCAATCGATACAAAAAGGAGAAAAAAAATGCTAACTGAGGTGGAGCTTGTCAATTTCCTTTCCCACTCTAATACAAAGCTGCAGTTTGACAAGGGGGTAACTGTCTTTGTTGGTCATAACGGTGCGGGAAAATCAAGTATCATCGATGCCATCACCTTTGCACTCTTTGGGCAGCACACAAGAAGCTCAAATAAGGGATTGCTACGCCGGGGCTCTACTCAGGCATATGCCAAGGTCGATTTTTCTGTCTTAGGCAGGCTTTTTGAGGCTGTGCGAAAAATTGACTCAAAAGGCACACTTTCAGCACAGTTTTTTGAAAAGAGAGATGAGAGTTTGGTACCACTTGCTGCAGGTGAGAGAAAACAGTTTGGTGAATCTATGACAAAGCAGATAGAGTCACTTATTGGAATGGACTTTGACAAGCTCAAGGTTGCATCAATTGTACAGCAGGGAGAGCTTAATTCCATAATTGATGCAGATCCAAAAAAATTCAAGGAGCTTGTTAACGCAATAATTGGAATAGACAAGCTTGATACTGCATTTGAACTGATGAAAGATATAATAGAAAACTTTCGTGAATCAGTAAGAAAGGGGCTAGAGTACGATGATACTGACATTGAAATGCTGCGTGCTAAGCTTGATCTGACTACAAAAGAGATCAAAAATGCAGAACCACAAAAAGATGAACTGGTTGCAAAAAAACAAAGACAAGAACATGAACTGCAACAACTACAGGACAAGATAGATGTAGAAGCGCCAAAGGAAGCTAAGATAAAAGAACTTGACACAAGAAAATCTGAGCTTGTCAGATATGTAAAAACAGCAATTGCATCGATCCAACGAGAGATATCAGAAAAGGAAAGAAAGCTTTCCGACTGTGAAGGATGCTTTGATCACACTTCGTCTAAAAAAGAGATCGAGCTACAAATAACAAAGGCAGAAAGTGAATCAGATTCAATAAAAAATGAGATTCGTAATTTATCAGAAATGATAGGCAAGCTTGTAGGGCAAGAAGAGCTTGCAGG
>JBQTIK010000059.1:0-3482 GCA_052388195.1 Nitrososphaerota archaeon
TAACAACAATAAAAAAGAAAAGAGATTTAGTTTGTTAATTCACTAGTCTTGGCCTGTTTTCCTTCGGCCTTTTTTCTTAGGTAGTTTTGAACCCATTCTTGTGTTATAACTCCAGCCTCTGTAAGATTTACAAGTGTATTTGATGAGGCTTCACCAGTGACCTTTCCACTATTTCGCCTAATTTGTCGCCATTTTAGATTAGTGTTTCCACTCTTTGAGGAGTAGATTATACCTAAAACGTCCTTTGCATTGACAAAGGTCATATCACGAATTTTTTTTAGAGTTACTTTGTCTGCAGCTTCTACATAAATAAGACCAGGGCTTTCTTCACGTTCTGGGAATACCTCATAATCCTCATAGTAGCTTTCGGGAATGAAAGAATTACAGGTACTAAGGATAACAAACTTCCTGAAACTCTCAAGTGAGCACGCCGCATCGATTGTAACCATGTCAGCTAAATTTGCTCTTTGCCTTTTATCAAGCTTCTTGAAAGACTCAATTAGGAACAAAATGAATTTAGAGGTTGCAGGCGTTGATGACCAAATCCCTTTGATTTGATGAGAAGGATCTTGAGTTCTGAGCCTGCACTTACAGAATCTTTATCAAAAATAACACATCTTGATTGTTCATGAATTTCATCACAGAATATCTAACATTCAACGTTCCATCTAGAAGAGGATTTGTAAATATCACACCACAAGTTGAAAAGATAGTTCAAAAAAGTGGAATCAAAGAGGGCCTTTGCTTAGTAAATGCAATGCACATAACAGCTAGCGTGTTTATTAATGACAACGAAAGTGGTTTGCACCATGATTACGAAAAATGGCTTGAGAAGCTTGCGCCACACGAACCAGCAGATCAGTACGAACACAATAAAACAGGAGAGGACAATGCAGATGCTCATCTAAAAAGACAGGTAATGGGTAGAGAGGTTGTTGTAGCAATAACAAAGGGCAAGCTTGACTTTGGACCTTGGGAGCAGATATTCTACGGTGAATTTGATGGAAGAAGATCAAAGAGAGTACTTGTCAAACTAATTGGAGAATAATGATACTATGACAACGAGCCACGTTTCTGGCTGTCCCCAAGATTTGATTTTAGCTTAAAACTTTCTTCATGATTTTGTGGACCATGGTTGCACTTTACACACCCAACCTTGAAACCATTAGGATCGCGAACATAGGTTTCGCATCCACAAAAACATGTCATATGCTAAGAAACTTTTACTGTGATATAACCCATTTCAAAATCAATTTTTGCAACATTTACCGCGTGGGATATCATGTCCATGAGGACCTTTTCTTGGATGCTTTAGCATAGTACAAAGTGCGTCAGTAAACTGCTCATTCATATGATGTTCTATTCCACAGACCATTTCCTCATCTATGTCAACTTTGAGAGCACTATCCATTAACACTTCCAATAGTCTACTATTTCGCATCATATTGGAACCTACTTGTTCACCACTTTTTGTTAACGATACACCAGTTTTATTATAATTGACAAGTTTTGATTCGTTTAGCTTTTTTAGCATCTGGACCACACTTGGCTGTCTGACATTTAGCATCTTGGATATAGTGCTTATTTTTACAGGATCCCCACTTTCTTTTATGTGCCATATGGCCTTGAGATACATCTCTACATGCTCCGCTTCCGCGGTACCGACAAACAGAACTTCATCTCCTTTCATACTCACATCGAATCTTTTTTCCTTACTTTACATCCTTTGATTCTTTTAATAAATATTCAAAATATTCGCGAGCAAAGCCAGCAAGACCAGAGTGATCTGCCCAAATTGCTACCGCCTCAGCTGAGCTAGGTGTACCAAGATCTTCACCCAACAGTATGACAACGTAGCGCCTGTCTGATATTATACCGCCACCAAAGAGCCCTTTCTTTATCTTTACATTGGCTACTCGTGATAATGATTTGAGAGTTTCAGAATTCGCATCTTCAGAGACCAATATGGTGATATCTACACCCCTGTCATGTAATAATCTAAGCTTTGGAAGTGCTTCTTTTGCTAGATCTTCTGCTACTTTTGGGATGGCTATCATTACCTCATTTCTGCACGAGTCCACCATCTCCAAAATTTTAGAAGCAATATTTACAACACCAGAAAGAACCCAGATATCAGGCCTTTCGCTTGTACCACTTTGTTCGTAAAGTGGAGTAAGTTCTTTTATGATTATAGACTCATTTTTTTTCAACTCTGCTTCGAGGTTTTGCTTTGTAGCTTCTATTGCAGTAGCAGGCGATTTTGCAAAATATTGTGTGGGCCTTGAATCATCGGAGCCAATCCACCCCTTTTCTTCTAGTGTGCCTAGAACTTCGTATATTTTTGAGTATGGCACACCAGACTTCTGACTTAGATCTGAAGCGTTTATCTGACCTGTTTTTAAAAGCGCAGAATACGTCTTTATTTCATAACTTGTTAGGCCTATTCTTTCAAGGGCCTTTCGGGTCTTGTCTGAAAGACTCATCTATTCTCACTCGAGATGCTTTTGGTATATATGTCAATTAGGGTACTTACGAAGAATCACTCCTCCTTAAAGCATGAAAACACACGATCTGTCTCCCAAAACCCACGGTGTCTTGTAGGAAATTGATTAAATACTATCTCAGAAAAATGCGTGTAAGGAAGTATGGAACTAATTCAAATTGCCAACCAGAAGGTACCTACCATAGGAAAGAAGTCTACTATTAGATTTACCCAAAGTATATGCCCTGACTGCAACATGATTTTGGATGCAGAGGTCTTTGAAAGAGACGGTAAGGTGTTCATGACAAAGACTTGCCCCACACATGGAGAGTGTGAGGAGCTCTACTTTGGTTCTTATGAAATGTACAAGAAGTTTAGCACCTACTGGATGGACGGAAAGGGTGCTCATGCTCCAAACATTATGATTGACAAATGCTCATGTCCAAACAACTGTGGTCTTTGTTCAAACCACTTGTCCCATAGTGGACTGGCAAACATGATAGTTACAAACAGATGTGATCTGACTTGTTGGTATTGCTTCTTTTATGTGAAAAAGGGTCTTGAAGGCGCATACATGTATGAGCCATCACTGGATCAAGTCAGGGCAATGATGAAGACTCTGCGCGCAGAAAGACCGATCCCAGGAAATTCAATGCAAATAACTGGTGGAGAACCAATGTTGCGTGAAGATATAGTTGATGTTATAAAAATAATGAAAGAAGAAGGTGTTGATCATGTACAGATGAATACAAACGGAATTAGATTTGCTTTGGATCCAGAAGCAATGCGTGAAGTAAGACTTGCAGGTGTTAACAATCTTTATTTGAGCTTTGATGGTGTAACCGCTAGAACAAATCCAAAGAACCACTGGGAAGTTCCATATGCTTTAGAAAGCGCACGAAAGACAGGAACTACAGTAGTTTTTGTTCCAACAGTTATCAAATCAATAAACGACCACGAATTAGGTGGAATAATCAGATATGCGCAAAAGAACCTTGAT
>JBQTIK010000060.1:0-5300 GCA_052388195.1 Nitrososphaerota archaeon
CCCATCACACAGTATGAGGGTAATGCTACCTTTGGTTTTCCAGGCACATGGCATATAGAGATAGTAGCTCTACGAACTCAAAGCGCAAATGAGGACGTGTCATTTGATGTTGTAATAAAACCACATCTTTCTGAGATTAAAACAGATATTATTGAATATGGTTTTCCAGATGCTACTGTGGCACCACTTTATCCAGTATTTGATGGAAAAAATACAATGTGGGTAAGTGATACTGCCAAACCACGTCTCTGGAAATTTACTATGGATGATAAAAAGTTTGTATCATACGAATTTGATGGGCAGATTTCTGTAACGTTGAACATTGATAATGATGGCAAAATATGGTATACTGATACACCAAATTCAAGAATTGGATTCTTTGATCCCGCAACTGAAAAATTTGAAAACATTGATCTTCCAATAAAATCAGTACCAATTTTTACAGAAGCTGATTTAAAAAATAATATCTGGGTTGCACTTGCAGACAAGAACATTTTGTTAAAGTATAATCAGGATGAAAAGAAGTTCGAAGAGTTTAAAATTTCAGCTGCACCACTTTCTGGACCAACCGCACTCATTTTAGACAAATTTGGGAATATCTGGTTTACCGAATCACAAGCAGGAAAGATTGGGGTCATTAATCCAGATACGGGTCAATCCAGAGAGTTTGGACCACAAGATTCCCTAAAAGAACCTACAGCACTATTTTTTGATGAGAGTGGAAATCTCTGGATTTCCGAGCATACAGGACCTACTATCACTAGGTTTGATACTGTTCTTGAGACATTTGAGAGAGTTCCTGTTTTAGATGCAGATGCATTGCCTTTTGGTATGGCATCTGACCAGTTTAGAAATATTTGGCTTGCACAACATACAGTTGATAAATTAGGCATATACGATCCTTACAATACCGACTTCAAAGAGATCCTAATTCCAACAGAACAATCCTTTGTGCAATTCGTCACATCTGATAACAATGGGAATGTTTGGTTTGTAGAGCAACGTGGCCAAAAGCTAGGCGTTGTTTCAATCACTGAGATTCCAAAACAGATGATACCACTAGCAAGTAAAGAATTTGAGATAAAGTATGCAGAACTTGTATCACCGTTGATTTCAGCTGGTATTATTGCAACATCACTTTTCTTTGTAAAAAGCGTTAAAGATAAAAGGAGAATTGATGGTTTAGTAGATTAATACAAAAATGTATTTGGATTTACGTAGATTGTCTACTCAAAACTATTGATTTGTTTTTGATTAATCCAGCTGATTTTATACCAAGTGAGACTGCAAAAATTGCTATAGAGATAAGCACTATCATTCCGCCTGGAGCTATATTGAAGATATAAGAAGTTAGTATGCCTGTGACTACAGAAAAAACTGCAAAGAACATAGAGAGTATAACAGTTTGTTTAAATCCACGTCCAAACATCATAGCTGTTACATTTGGTATCACAATAAGAGAAGAGATAAGCAAAATGCCAACAAGCTGCATTGAGCTTACTACTGTTATGCCAGCAATTGCAACAAGCAAGTAGTTTAGCTTCTCAACTTGAATGCCACTGACTTTGGCTTGTTCTTCGTTAAAAGTGGTATACACTAGTTGCCTGTATAATAAGAGGATTACAATAAGAATTGAACCTGCAAGACCCAAAATCAAAATTGTATTTTCCAAACTTACAAGCAAAATACTCCCGAAAAGAAAGCTGAATATGTCTACAGTAAATCCTCCTGCCAGACTGATAAGAACTACACCCATACCAAGTCCAGATGAAAGCAGGATTGCTACTGTCGCGTCTCCTGAAATCTGAAACTTTTGTCTAATCTTTGTCAGCCCAAGTGCACTTGATATTGAAACTGTGAAGGCAACCCACATTGGATAAATTCCAAGAAAGAGTCCTGCGGCTACACCACCAAAAGCTGCGTGTGCAAGTGCATCTCCAAAAAGTGAATACCTCCGTAGAACCAAAAAAAGTCCGACAACTGAACACATAAGAGCTATAGCAATACCTGAGATAAGCGCTCTATGCATGAATCCATAAGAAAGAATCTCAAATGTCATTTTAATCGTCGTGGTGTTGCATATGCATTTGCATTGAAGATTCTGAATACATCTTTAGCAGATTCTCATTGTGGAAGAACTCTTCTGATATTCCATGGAAAAATAATGTCCTATTAAGACAAGCCACTTTGGTTGCAAGCTTAGCAACCGCATCAAGATCATGTGACGACCAGATTATTGTGATGTTTTCTTTCTGGTTTAGATCGTGTAGAATCTGATAGAACAACTCTTTGCTTTGTGAATCTATGCCAGTTACGGGTTCATCTAAGATAAGAATTTGTGGATCGTTTACGAGAGCTTTTGCAATAAAGATTCGTTGTTGTTGACCACCTGACAGATCACCAATTCTTCTATGGCTTAATTCATGAAGCCAGACTTTCTGAAGTGCCTCATCTATCTTATCGTTTTTAGAATTTTTTGTTAGACTCATTCCAACGACTTCTGATATTGTAGCAGGAAAATTCTTTTCAAAGATGGGCTTTTGTGGCACATATCCTATTTGATGAAGATATTGTTTTGATTTTCTTATGTTTGTTCCAAAAAATCTAATCTCTCCTTTGTAGTTGTTTAAAAGGCCAAGCATGCAACTAAACAGGGTGGTCTTTCCAGCACCGTTTGGGCCTATTATTCCCAAGAAATCCTTGGAATCTATTGAGAGATTTACTTTGTCTAGTGCCAAAATTCCCTCGTAATCCACTGTAAGATTTTCAATTTCTACTAATTTCATGGGCATAGTTCCTCTTTGAGGTTGAGTAGATTTTGTTCCATTTTCTTGATATAATCTGAGTTTTTATCGGCTACCTCTATAGGGCTTAAAACCAATACCTTACCGCCTATCTCATCAGCTATGACTTCAGATATCCTTGGATTTACGGCTTCTTCAGTAAAAATGATATCTAAATCCAAGCTTTTTGCCTTTTGAATAATTTGTTGCAGCGTTACTGCTGTTGGCTCTGCATTTGCGTCAACTCCAACTATAGTATGCTGATTTAGATTATACTCTTTTGCAAAATATGAAAATGCATTATGAAATGCAATAAAGTCTTTTTTACTACAAACTGACAGCTCTGTTCTAATTTTGTTGTCAAGCAAACCTAATTTTGTATTGTATGCATCAGCATTTTCTTGATAGTGTTGTGCATGTTCTGGATCAACATGCATTAATCCATTTGCTATATTCTGCACTTGTTTTTTAGCTAAAATAGGATCAAGCCAAATGTGTGGGTCTTTGTTAGATACATCATTTTCGTAATAGGTCTTAGAACTGTCCATTAGTTCTATGCCTTTACTTGTATCTACAACCAAAACATTTGGATTATTGGTAACAAAATCGTCAAGCCAACTTTCAAAACCTGCACCATTAATCACAATCATGTCTGCGTTCTGCATTTTTTGAAGATCCTGAATTGTTGGTTCCCAATCATGAGGTTCTATTCCTGCTGGTACAACTATAGAAACATCAATTCTTTCTTTACCAATTTCTTTTGTAAATTCGTAAAGTGGATAAAAGGAGACAAGAACTTTCATCTGTTTTTCTTCAGCCAAGCTTGTTGTTTTGCTTTGATCGGAAAACCAAAGTGTAAATGCTGTAAGCGGAATAACTATGGAAATAGCCAAGATTGCAACCCTTGTGTCATTCACGCTTCGTGTTCGAGTATGTTATTAATAAACCTAAAAAATATTAATAATAATTACTACTAAATTTATAAAATACTTAATAATAGTCTAGGTATGCCGATTGTGTCCATATCGTTAAATAATGAAATTCTTTCCGAGGTTGATAAGCTAAAAAAATCTATGGGGTTTTCTGGAAGATCTGAAATTATACGAGCAGGAATTAGAAACCTAATTTCAGAAGAAAAGCAGCGAAGTAATCTTTCTGGTTTAATTCATGCCATACTTATGGTTGTTCATGATGAAGAATCTGAGCAGATAGTTACAGGCATCAAACACAATTATGAAGAGCTGATAGACACACATCTTCATAGCAAGATAGATGGAAACAAGTGTATGGAGCTTTTTTTATTGCATGGTCAAGCTGACAAGGTCGATGTGATGACAAAAGATTTTAAAACAAATAGAAAAATGGATCAGGTCAAGCTGGTTCTAACGTAACGGATATAGCTAGAATTCAGCTGTGACAATGATAGCAGGAATTTATATTAGAAGAAAGAGTGTGAGCTTGCGTTGAATTATAAAATTTTTTCGAGCTTTTTTATTTTATTACTAATTCTACCTTCTGCAAGTCAAGCATTTGGTCATGGTCTAAGCATAGATACACATGCTGCCGTCAATTACAAAGGACGTGGCATTGCTGTTTCTGCAGAGATGCTTCCTGCTTTCGATGACGATGCTAGAATTGACAAGCAGATCAAAGTACGAGCTTTTGATTCTAAAACTGATGAGAATATTAAAAATGTGAACTTTCTCATGGGTCTAAACTACAAAGAAAAAATGGTCTTTAGAAACTTTTTCTTTGCCCAAGATGGCTATCTTACAATAAAAGTACATCCCACCAACGAAGGTGATGTTGTAATTACAGGTGAGAAAGAAGCTATACTTGGAGGCTGGACTGCTACAGATACAAAACCAATAGAATTAACAGGACCGGTCTTTAATTCTGGTGGATTATACCACCTAGAAATAGAGATTCATACAATTGATGAGCCAGATAATGTGCTTGATGAACCAATAAAGTATGATGCGTACATCAGTATTGGCCAGACTAGCTATCATAACCAAAAAAGCAAAGATGGTCAAGATATAATGTTTAGAGTAAAATCGTATTATGATACGATAACAAATTTCGAATATGATTCTAATGAAAATATACTATCGTTTGAGATGCCTTTTGACTGGAGTGAACAGAACATAAGTCAGATTCCGTTTGTGCATGAAGAAGTATTCTTTCCAAAAACCTTTGGAGATTTTCTGGCGCCTAGCTACATAGGTCAGGTAAATGGAATTGATTTATTCAAGTCCTCGATTGCAGTAGATGATTATTCAGAAGAAGGAAGAATAGTACATTTTGTGATTGTACAAGATCAACTTAAGGTATTAAAAGAT
Organism: Nitrososphaerota archaeon; assembly: GCA_052388195.1. Classification (GTDB taxonomy): domain Archaea; phylum Thermoproteota; class Nitrososphaeria; order Nitrososphaerales; family Nitrosopumilaceae; genus JBBDNF01. The sequence goes on from JBQTIK010000060.1 coordinate 5,126, forward strand.
CTACAAAAAAAGACGGTAAAGCAACTACCAAACTATATGAAGTTCAAGCTTGTTGCAAGTGACCAAGTTCAGTTTCCTCTCACTGCACTTACAAACAATCAACAATTCCAGATTGATCTTTCATGGGATCCACTTGTCATACAACCAGAGCAGAAAACCAAGTTCATATTCACAA
>JBQTIK010000061.1:0-1600 GCA_052388195.1 Nitrososphaerota archaeon
GTTCCAGGTATTGAGGCTGGATTAGCATCACCTTTTGTCCTTAAAATACGAGGTTCATCATCAAGGATCTCGTTTACTCTATGCACTATTACTCTATCGTGACCCGATGGCCTATCAAAAACTATAATGTCATCTTTTTTGATATTATCAAACGGTTCATTGCCTTGTACTACAAGAACGTCAAACACATTTAGGCTAGGCTCCATGCTTCCACTTGAAACTACATAAAATGGATTATCGGTTCCAAAAGCAACTCGCAACCCAATCCAAATGATTGCAACACCAATAACAACTATTATAATATCTTTTGTTATTGCAGAAATGCCAGAACGCTTTTTCAAACTACAATCTGTCCTTTAAGTTCGTAAGATAAACCTTGCTTGCCATGTTAAACTCTACTTTAATTTTTTGCCACAAGTTTCACAGAATTTTGAGTCAGGTTTGTTCTCAAAACCACATCCACTACATTTTGAGCTAGCTTTGATTCTTTGCTCACCGACAAGAACTATTTCGTTAATTCTTTTTATTTCGTCCCACTTTATGGCTATGTCTTTTCCATCTTTTCTTGTGACTATGAGAACTACTCCTGGCTGATCCATTTGAATTCCAACTTGCTTTACAATACCAATCTTCCGTGCATCAAAATCGTATACTGGTATCCCAATTATGGAACTAAAAGTTGTAACGTCGGATAGTGAAATTTCTGGTTGGGAATAAGATGGTGTAACATGTAGAGCTTCTATAGATGGAGGAGATGGTGGAGAATGAGGTTGTGGAGAATAAGATGTCTGTGGTTTTGCTAGACCTACGTCAGCACCTTCATTTGGCTTGCTAAAGTTTCTATATTCTGCTAGCACGGAGCCACATACAGTACAGATGTACTGCCCCTTTTCCAAAAGCATCAAGTTATCAGCTACTAATTCATTTGGGTTTTCGTAATCTATCTTAGGACTTCCCTCATAGTCCTTTTCACAGGCGTTACAGTAGTATTTTGAGATCTTATTAGCGTCAATCCTGCCTATGGGGGCTAAAAAGAGGTCTGGTCCACCTAGGTTTCCCTTCCTTTGTTGATCATCTGTAAGTGATGCCATAACATAACCACCAGAGCCTCTTAGTTTTTTCAATCGCAGTTCTACACTCATAGCTTGTGTACAAAAAAAAGTCATTTAAGTATATATCAGATAGTAAATTTTCTAAAAAATTAAGATACTGACACACAAGAGAATTAGATTACACAAATTCCAACAACCAAGTGATTTTCTTCAATATTTTGGAAAGGGTTATTAGAGGCAAAAAACTGAGCTAAAACATCGAAAATAATGACGGAATAAGCAATGAGCTTTCTCTGTCATTGCTTAAGAAAGATGAAAAAAATTGATAACATTTGAAGAATTAGGAATTAAAAAATCCATATTGGATGGATTGAAAGAACAAAATTTCCAAGCACCTTTTCCAATACAAGCTGCTGCTATACCGATTATACTTTCAGGTCAGGATGTAATTGGTCAGGCACATACTGGTACAGGAAAGACAGCAGCATTCTCCCTACCAATTCTTCAAAACGTTGTGCCTAAAGGTGGAATACAAGCATTAATCCTTG
>JBQTIK010000062.1:0-10176 GCA_052388195.1 Nitrososphaerota archaeon
TCAAGTGGTAAAGAAGAGGATCTTAGAGAGGAAATGACTTCAAGAAGTGCTGCATTTGCTATGTTATTACAGGAATCAGGTGTAAGATCTGGATTGCTGTCAAGCAAAGCATCATTATCAACTATGATGGTACAACCAGAATTTGCCTTTAACCTTTTCAGAGAAACACCAGAAAAGAAGATTCTATCTTTTTCAAACTTGAATGGCATTATGCCAAAGGAAAGTACACCTTTTCCTAGTTCTTTGCCTGCCTGAGAAACAATTGGAGCCAAAGCTGTACCTGACTTGCCGGCAAGATTAGCTATTATGATTATAGTAGAATAACTAGCAAGTTTTTCTTTTAGGTTGTCAAGTGCGCCAAATGAATTGCCTCTAATAAGGTATGAAGATGGATTCAGAACAGGATTCGTGTTTATCAGTATTTTAGAACAATCAGCATTTAGATCCTTTTGGTCATGGCTTATCAAAAGACATTCAGAACTTAGGCGATCTTTGGCTTTTATTGCAAGTCTGCATCCTGCGCCGCCTAATCCAACAATAAGAACTGGTTCCTTTACTTCAAATTCCATGGCTCTCTTTTGCTTCCCATATAAGTTAAAAAACTTTGTTGATTAGTTTTGATCCTAGCTTGGATCTAAAAACTTTTAGCTTAAAGTTTTACCGTAAAGACCATGCTGTGTGGTCTTTATGATTTCAACTCTGATTTTTTGTCCTAATTTTACATCCTCATCAACAACTACTGGTTTGTAGGCAAAGTTTCTTCCCTTTATGACGCCGTCTGAGCTCTCATCGAACAAGACCTCGCCTCTCCAACCAATCCATTCTGCATTTCTCTCATTTGCAATCTTTTTTACCAATTCATACACAATCTTACTTCGTCTTTTTACCTCAGACACCTCAAGCTGATTCATTTTGGCAGCTTTTGTGCCTGGCCTTGCGCTATACCTTGAGAGGTTTATCACATCAGGCCTTGTTTCCTTTATGAGGTCGACCGTCTCTTCAAAGTCCTCATCGCTTTCGGAGGGAAATCCTACTATAATATCGGTTGAAATTGTAAATTTCCCAAACTTTTTTCTGAATCTCTCATTTGCATATGCAAATACTTGGGCGGTATGACCACGCTTCATCTCCTTTAGGACTTTGTTGCTACCGCTTTGGACTGGAATATGAAGGAATTTGAAGACTCTGGTATTTTCAAATGATCGCAAGAGGCCATCACAAATCCTTTGCATGTACATCGGGTTCATCATACCAATCCTAATCATAAAGTCACGTTCAATCTCGCCTATTGCGCTTATCAGTCGTGGCAGATCTGCGCCTATGTCAAAGCCGTAACAGCCATTGTCTGTAGATGAAAGCCAGACTTCTTTGCAACCATTATCGACGTCATGCTTTACCTGTCTTACTATGTCGCCAATTCTGTAACTACGCAAACCACCTTTGGAGAGCTTTGTCTGACAAAAGGTACATTCACTCATGCATCCACTTGCAATCTCTACTATTCCAACCACTGGATTTAGTCTAACTTTTGGCAGACCAACTTTTGAGACATCAGAATCTTCAAGCTCGATTCTCTTTTTTCCTCTTAATGTGGAATTTATGACATCAAGAGTTTTTCCAATGGAATTTGGACCAAGCAAACTTGCATGAGGACCAAATTTTTCAACAGTAGATTTTTCAGCTTTTGGTAGACAACCCGCAACAATTAGTGGTTTTGATTTTAGTTTTTTTATTCTATGTACCATCTTGTTTGCAGTAGCATCTTTGACAGAACAAGTGACAATAAGATTCAAGTCAGAATCTGATTTATTTTGGGCAAGAGTGTGACCTCCATTTACAATCAGGCCAGAAATCATTTCCGAGTCTGCAAAGCTTGCAGAGCATCCATATGCCTCAACCCAGATCTTTGCCATCTTATCCCAACAATCTCTTTACTTCTTTTTCAGTTAACAATCCTTTTGAGATTACAAGCTGTCTGATGGTCTTGCCAGTTTTTAGTGACTCTTTGTATAGCTCTGCAGATGTTTGATAACCAAGCTTTGGTGAAAGTAGTGTAACTATTACAGGACTGTTTTCTATGTACTGGCGAAGCTTTTGTTTGTTTGCAGACAAGCCATCAATCAAATGATGAGAAAATATTGGAACAAAATTTCTTAGCATGTCTGTTGATTCCAAAACACATTTTAGCATCACAGGAAGCATTACGTTTAGCTCAAACTGCCCGGCCTGTGCTGATAGTGCAACGACAGAATCATTTCCAATTATATTAAAACAAACCATATTCATACACTCTGCAAGTGAGGGATTGACTTTTCCTGGCATGATTGAAGAACCTGCATGAACAGCAGGTATGCCAAGCTCAGAAAGACCCGCAACAGGACCAGATGCCATCAATCTGATGTCATTTGAGATTCTGCCAAGCTCAACTGCCAAGTTTCTAAGTGCAGAAGATAGATTTGCAATAGCAAACTTGCTTTGCAAAGCATATTGCATATCTTGCTGAGGCTTGAGCGGAAGTTTTGAAATTCGTGCAAGCTCTGATATTGCAATATTTCTGTAACCTTTTGGTGTGTTTGCGCCTGTTCCCACAGCTGTGCCACCAAGTGCAATAAACTCTAGTTCTTTTTTTGCAGCAACTATTGCATCACGCGCCTTTGCAACTGATGTAGAATATGCAGCAAACTCTCCTCCAAGACTTACTGGAAGCGCATCCATGAGATGAGTTCTGCCTATTTTTTGAAAGCCAGAAAACTCCTTTGCTTTTTTGTACAAAGATTTTACCAAATCATCAAGAATAGGAATTACTTGTTTTAGGTTAAATAAAATTGAAAGATGCATTGCAGTTGGAAAAGTGTCGTTACTTGACTGTGACATGTTGACATGATCATTTGGATGAATTACGTCGTAGTTTCCCTTCTTACGTCCTAATATCTCAAGTGCAATATTTGCAATGACTTCGTTTACGTTCATGTTAAATGCTGTGCCAGCACCAGAGTTTATCGCTTCGACAACAAATTGGTCAAGAAACTTTCCTGACAAGATCTCATCACACGCTTTTACAATTGTGTTTCCTCGTTTTTTATCAAGCACATGTGTTTTCATGTTTGCAATTGCAGATGATCTTTTGATCATTATAAATGCCATTACAAGATACAGATGAGCTCGTTGACCTGTGACGTGATACTGTTGAATCGCTCTAGCTGTGAAAGCACCATAGTAAGCATCAGCAGGAATTTTTACCTCACCCAAAGAATCTTTGTCTATTCTAAACTTCACATGCAAGCTAGAATTAATTTCCTAATATTCATTCTCTTTTGTAAAATTACAACGGCAATGTCAAAAACTCTCATAAGTTTTAGCAATTTTCTGATTTTACACAATAAGTTAATATACTGTAAATAGTCGATCGGAAACGATGAACAAACGTTACAGTGCACTGTCTATTGCTGCAGTTGCAGTAATAGCAGCGACGTTATTCGGAAGCACGTATACTCAATCACAAATGACTGGAAACTCGCTGTCTATTTCAACAACAGAAGTAGACTTGATGCAGAAAATCCAGGACATGGGAGGTCTATCACTAGTTATGCCTCCGGCATATGGTGCAATAGACTGTGGCTCGGTGGATCCAAGTCGTAATGTAGTTGAATTCAATCTGACAGGAGAAAGTGCTGAATTGCCAATCATGGGTGGTGGCACCTACAATGCAATGACCTTTAGTGGTCAAATCCCGGGACCAACACTCAGAGTCACACAAGGTGACGTTGTCAAGATGACACTTTCAATCCCAGAAGGTGAACTAACTCCACACGGCAACGATATGCATGCATCACAAATGAATGCAGTTCCAGACTTTGGTGCAGTAATGCCAGGAACATCAAAGACATACTGCTACATCGCAGAAGTACCTGGTACCTTCAAGTATCACTGCTCTGGTGTTAATGTAGCTGCTATGGATCAACACGTTCTATCAGGAATGTACGGTATGACCATAGTTGACCCGCTTGATGGATACAAAAAACTTATGGTAGAAAAGACCAAAGTTCAGGGTGGCGAAGTGGTAAAGGACAGAATACTATATTCTCCTGATGCCTTAGAGTTTCAGTTGCAGTACAATCAATTGTACTTGACCGAAGATGGCAACTATGACATGGGTGCAATGATGCAGCATCACCAAACACAAACCGCAGTTAACGGAATGGCACTTGGTTACGTTCCAAATGAAGGCCATAACGAGTTAATTAATGGAGACAAAAACAAAAACATCTTCTTTTTGCAACCATGGAACTCTGCAGATCTAAATCAGTACCAGTCGCAACTACTCTTCATTGAAGCCGGTCAACATGTAAGACTCTTTGTGGAAAACCAAGGCAACGAGCCAGTCTACTTCCATATTGTGGGAGAGATAATTGACAGAGTTGTCCAGGCAAACCGAGTACAAGCACAGGGAACTGAGACATGGTTGATAGGTGGTTCTCAAGGAGCCATAATGGACGTTGTCTTTGATGAACCAGGTGTTTACGTAGCAGTAAACCATGACTACGCAGCAATATTCTCAGGTGCAGCCTCCATATTCGTGGTAGGTGATCCATTCGGATTAAATGAAAAACTAGGTACAAGTGCATCATCATATGCTGAGTTGATTGGCAATCCAACTGATGCAATTCCACCAGCTGGTATGAATAGCATTGATCACCCAAAGCAAGTCTTGCATGGTCTGTACACAGATGCACGTGCTGACGAAATAAAAGCTGAGAGAGGAATCTAAACCCCCTTTTTTCCCTTTTTTGTTTTTCATACACACAATGATTATATTCTGTACATAGGAGTTCATCTTCATGAGTTTTAATCAATCAGTTTTGATCTGTGATCAGGTAGCACCTATTCTAAATGATATTTTACAAAAAAATGGTCTAAAGATTACATATGAACCTGAAATTACTTCAGCTCAGCTAAAAGAAAAGATTGGAAATTTTGACATTGTCATAGTAAGAAGCAGAACTAAACTAACAAAAGACATCATAGAAAGAGCAAACAAGTGCAAGATAATTGCACGCGTAGGTGTTGGACTTGATAACATTGATGAGGATACTGCTAAGACAAAAGGAATCAGAATCATAAATGCCGTTGATGGTGCAATGAACGCCGTAGCAGAGCTTGTTTTGGGATTGATGCTTTCACTTGCCAGAGAAATTCCAAGGGCAGACAGGGAAATAAGAAATGGCAAATGGTTAAAAAAAGAACTGATGGGAACGGAACTCTCAGGCAAATATCTTGGGATAGTAGGATTAGGAAACGTAGGAAAAAAATTGGCTAAACACGCACGGGCACTTAACATGAACGTTATAGGATATGATATAATTCCTATACCTGACGATTTTGTACGCGAAGTAGGACTCGTAAAGACGGATTTGGAGACACTTGTTTCAAGTGCGGATTACATATCATTTCACGTGCCTTTAACAAATGATACCCACCACCTTGTAAACTCGCAAAGACTAGGCAGGATGAAAAAGACTGCATATATTATCAATACATCAAGAGGGGAAATTATAGACGAGGAAGCACTATACGCTGCGCTAAAAGAAGGAAAGATTGCAGGAGCAGCCTTAGATGTCTTTGAAAAGGAACCCGCTACAGGAAACAAGCTTGCAACGCTTCCAAATGTTATCTGCACGCCACACATAGGCGCTCAGACAAAAGAAGCTCAGACTTTAGCTGCAAATGTTATAGCAGAAAAGATAATAATGATTCTTCGAGGCGTAATATAGAATTGAAAAACACAAAATTATTCTTGTTATTGGCAGGTTTACTTAGCTTTTCTCCGGTTTATGTATTTGCAGAAACAGCAACCATCTCTGTTGACTTTGGAAAATTATATGAAATCACTTATGATGCAAAGGATGTTACTATTTTTGAAGTAGTACCTAATCCAGATGAGATTGAGCTTATCTTTGAAGTAGATGTAACCAGTCCCATTGCTACATTGGAATTAACAATTCCAAGAGAATTGCTTGATGCCACAGAAGATGGTGAAGACACCACGTTCTTTGTAATTGCAGATGGAGATCTAGTTACATTTTCAGAGAAAAAAGCAACTGATACTACTAGAACCCTTTTCATACAACTATCGCCTGGAACATCGGAACTTGAAGTATTTGGCACTCATCTTGCAGGGAAGACCTTTGAGGACATGTCAGCAGAAGAAGAGATAGAAGAAGAAATACCAACAGAAGAAACTCCTCAGGAAGAAGAATCAACCCCAGAAGAACAGCCCTCTGAAGAAGAAATGACCCCAGAACCTACCATGGAAGAAAAATCAACAGAAGAATCTATGGAAAAACCCTCAGTAACTACGGAAAAAGAGACAATCCCATCGCAAAACATCTTTGACTTTACTGTTCCAAACTGGTCTCCAATAGAGATAAGCAAAAGACAGATGACTGAATTTGCAGTAGCTGGGGCCATATTTTTGGTTCTAGCTATTGTACTTGCGACCGTAAAGGGATCAAGGACAACCAAAGAACTTCCATAAAATTTAGGGCTATTGCAAAATTGATTTTCTAACAGAATATTAAGGGGAATTTGGTAGTGCCGAATATGATTAGCCATCAGGATCAAATTTGGCTTAAGATGTGGCAAGAAAATTCGCCAGAGCTAAGAGAAAGGGCAGTAGAATGGAGAAAACAAAATGCTCTTACCAGAATAGAAAAACCAAGTAGACTACAAAAAGCAAGAAGACTAGGATACAAAGCAAAACAAGGAATCGCTGTTGTAAGAATGCGAGTTGGCAGGGGCAACATGCGCAAAAAAAGACCTGTTGCAGGAAGACGACCCAAGCACCTTGGTGTCACAAGAATAAAACCAGATGTAAGTATGCAGCAAGTTGCAGAACGCAGAGTGCTTGAGAGATTTCCAAACATGAAACTTCTTGGCTCATACTATCTTTACAAGGACGGAATGTACTTGTGGTATGAAGTGATTCTGGCTGATCCTTCACATCCGCGAATCTTTAAAGACAAAGAGATGCGTGGCAAGCTTGACCTTAAACACTAAAAATTGAACACAATTCAAGTTTTAGCAACCATAATAATAGCTGTTATGTTTTTACCACCCGCATTTGGAGCTCTCTCAGAAAAAACTGGTCTAAAACAAGATTTTACAATCGAAACCAGTGGATATGATTTTGAAGTAGAAACCGTGTCAAATTTTAGCATAGAGGATGTGCAATTCAACAGAGATGACAAAAAGCTAACGTTTAATATTAACAGCGAGCTTGAAAGCAACTTTGCAGAAATACAAATTCCAGTGAACCTAATAAATGGAAATCTGACAGTTTTCGTAAATGGTCAAGAAATTTTTCCTCAGATTAGAAAAAACGATAAGATATCATTTATTGTATTGGAATTCGAGGGAAATGGAACAAACACTCTAGAAATAATTGGTACTACTTATCTTCCGGAATTTTCAAATGTTACCTTTATTGTTATGGGTACAGCATTTGCTACGATAACCATTTTAAGAAAATTTAATAAATTCTAATAACCATTCGCAAAGTCTTCCCACATGTTAGCCCGGGATGTAAGCTTGTTCATCTGGTAAAATATTCCACCTGCTATTCCTGCCTGATAAAATGCATAGAGATACACTTGGGAGTGACTAGGGTCACTATGTGAGAAGCTCAAAGATATCATAGAAAAGAAGACGAATGTGCCAACAAAGGTGAAAACTTTGCTTAGTAATCCCTCCATTCCAACGATTCTTTTTGTGGCAGCTGCCATTAGTGTGATGCCAGAAACAATTAGAAACGTTAGGCCGCCATTTGCCTCTATAAACTCGCTTGCCCATGGAATCAAACCATCTTCGAGTACAGATTTTTGAGGAGGTTGGACACCACCATGCAGTGCAAATGTAACAGAAGAAAAAATAGCACCCATTAAAAATAAGAACAAAAATATCTTCACAACCGCTCGCTTGACTGGGCTTCTTGTTTGGGATGGTCTCATTACGCGGTCAGTCATTTTGATACCATAAAGAAGACCTATTGCAAAAGAAGGGCCAAACATTAGGTTTAGTATGATTGGGGATTCCTTAGTAACTTTCTCAATATCAGGACCAAATATCAAAATCATGATTATGGCAAGAGCTGCGGCTCCTACAAATATGCTAACGTCAAACCAGCTTCTACTGTGCCTAATCTCGTATAGGTCTGTTCCCCACTCGTCCAACCTGATTTGATCTTCAAAAAAGCATTAAAGAAAAGGTCGAAAATGATTTTGCTTAATTTATCAATTCTCTTTACCTTTTATGGCTCACTCTCCTTGGATAATGCATGAAGGCTGGAAAGCCGCTAATAGGTATTGGAATAATTATTCTTATTTCAGGAATAGTGTTTTTTCTTCAGGGGCAAGCTGTGGTTGGCCCAGAATCGTCTTTTATGTATTCTAACCCTGAATGGATAACCTATGGTCAATGGATTGTAATTGCAGGAGTTATGATTTTAGCAGTAGGAATAGCGATTTCAACAAAATCTAGCTTACGACACCCAAAGTAATGGTGGTTCTTATCTTGTCTAATTTGCGAATCTTTTTCATTATAAGATTATCCATCTGTGCCTCTGTATCAGTTTCTGCCTCTACCACAATATCGTAATCTCCATATGTCACTGTTGCATCTTTGACCTTATCAATTTCTAAAAGTTTGGTCACAAGCTCAGTTTCAGAACCAAGTTCACATCCAATCAGAATGTATGCCTTTTCCATATTGTATTATGTAAATACGATCTTAAATCTTATTACATTATATCTATTGTAAATCCTATAAACATACATTCTATTCCAAAATCTTAGAATCCTGCTTTTATGGGATCCTGCGGTTTTATTATTTCGCGCAAAAGTACTGTGGCATATGAACCTCTAGACAGCGTAAAGTTAACCATAGGTTCAACTACGGAAAAACCTTCACATTTTATTACAGCTTGTCTAAATCCGCCCTCGTCACTTACCTCTTGCATTGACTTTACAAAAAAATCTTTGGCATGGACTTGTTCTCTTTCAAGTATTTTAGAAATTTGGTGATCAAATCTATTTTTTCTATGATACGAATATCCAACAAGCGGTATTGCAAGTCTTTGTTCAAGGTCATTTTCGAATTTGCCAAGTGTGTTTTTTTTATCATAACAAACATCGCCTTGTTTTGGCAAAAACAATTCTTCACCATCTTCAAAAGCCAGACTTACTGAACAATTGAAGATATATGATTGGAAAGCTTGAACAAAAAACCTCCTTATCGAAAGTGGTATTGCTCTCATTGCCCTAAGAGGATCATCATACTCTGCCATCTCTTTAAGCACAACTCTCTCAAGGTCCATCTGTGGTGGAATTTCATTCAAGGCTTTGGGGTAGTTTGATTTGTCTTCAAGCATTTTTCTAATCTTCGTATTTTCAGGCAAGTCATATTCTGTACTAAAGGAAAGAAGAAGACCAACAGCTCTTTCAAAATCATTTTGTATGATTGCCTTTCCTATCAAGTGTGATACTGGTCTTTTGCTTCCAAATCTTTGATAACCATAAAAGTTCAAAACCTTGTTATATTCATTAAATTTTTCAATTTTTGAAAACAAAGCGTCTTCTATCTTGATTTCAAAATGATTTGCTACCATGTCTCTTTTTGTAAGTGGTTTTGCAACAAAACCTACTCTTTCAAGACTATACCGGTTAGTGGAAAATCTTTCGGGTGATTTGTACGTGTTCGTGGAACAGACAAACTGCTCTGCTGTGGCATTTGCATCTTTTAGGCCAAGTGCTTTGAGCCTTAGTCCATGTATTGTGAAAATTTCATCAAGGGCATGATTTGTGTCAATTCTATGTTTTTTTAACTTGTAAACTGCATAACCACTAGTTTGAGAAATTTTTGATAGTGTTTTTTGATCTAGAACTTCATAAACAAAAAAATCATCAGGTGTTGATTTGATTCTGCCACCTGCTCTTTCAAACTTGGTACTGTACACAAAAATACCAATTTCAGAATCTAATTTTGGAACCACTTCTACTTTACTATGACTGTGATAAGCTGTGAGACTGTGATTTCTTTGTATTGAGCTCCTACAAGCAGCTTGTATGTTCCATATATCGGAACAGCACACGACTGAACTCCAGACACGATCCACTGAATCGC
>JBQTIK010000063.1:0-1824 GCA_052388195.1 Nitrososphaerota archaeon
CAAATTGGTCTGAAACCAAAAATTTTGGCAAAGGCCTTGTTGATAGCTCCATCACTTAGACCAGAGAGGTATACAATTCTAAATCAGGTAAAGATGACTGAGGAAAAGGCTATTGCACTTGCAAAAAGTACTGGTGTTTTGTAGATTAAGCAGCCTTTGGCTCCGCGGCTTTTTGTTCAGCTGCTTTTGATTCCACCTGTTTTTCTTGTGGTTTTTCAGTCTTGGGGTTCTTATAGCCTTCAATAAAGTTGATATTTTCTAGTTTACTTACAAACTTGAAAACATCATTTACGATTGCACGCTTTATTATCTGCAATCCTTCTGCAAGAAATGTCTCTTCAGGCATGGTAATGTCAAGCTGCATTCCGTTTATCTTGAATTGAAGCTTAGACTCATCAACTGGTAGGCGTCTCTTTAAAAGTCCCATAATTTTTTCCTCGTCAGTATCAAGGGATTTTACTACATTCACATCATAAACAATGGTCTTTCCAGCAAATCTATGGTTAAAATCAACTTGTACTCTGCCAGAACCAATAAACCTGACAATTCCGGTTCTTTCATCTATCTCTATTGCGTCTCCAACTGAAATTTTTTCAGCATCGTCACCAAGCTTACGAAGTGGGATCATGCGAACCTTGCCTGAATCGCGTATTCCAAAACCCTTCTCCGGAGGGACTTCTACTGTAAGCTTGTCACCAACGCTTGTGTTAAGCAGTGCGTCGTCTAACCCCTTGAGAACCCATGATTCTCCTACTGAGACAAGTCTTGGTTGATATCTTGCATTAGCATCATACAGTGAGCTTGATTTTGCATCAGCCTCTCTTGTAGTTTCAAAAACTTCGCCAGTGTCTTTTACCTTTGCAGTATAATCCACTAAAACTAAAGTACCTTTTTGCAAAGTCATCGTGATCGATGCTTAAAGTTCCTTATATTAAGTTAACATGTTTTTAGAGTGCTTTTAGTTTTTCTTCTGCTACTTTGAGTGCTTCTGGGTTTGTCTTGTATCCCATCATGTCAAGAGTTGAGGAAATTGCAGAAATGGTTCTCATGACATGATATCTCTGAACTTCGCCCATGCATCCAATTCTGAACACTTTGCCTTTTAGCTCACCAAAACCTCCTGCAACAAGGACTCGGAATTTTTCTGAAAGTGTTGTTCGAAATGTTTTGTCTTCAAGTCCTTGTAGGTAGTTTAGTGCAATTACAACAGAGGATCTGGCATCTTCTTTTGCAAACGGCGTAAGACCCATTGCACTCAGACCTGAATAGAATGCGTCTGAACATATTCTGTGTCGCTTTATTCTTGCCTCCATTCCCTCTTCTAGAATCATATCAAGTGCTTCCCGGAATGCCCACAGCAAAGGAAGTGCAGGGGTAAATGGAGTTTCTTTGGTATCATCGTAGTACTTGAAGTATCTTGCCAAGTTAAAGTAGAAAGTGGGTGGTGGATTAGCAATCATGAATTTTTTTGCTCGTGGACTTATAGAGATGGGTGAAATTCCAGGTGGCGCTGCCATAGCTTTTTGCCCTGCAGCAACACATACATCAATTCCCCACTTGTCTACAGGAAGTTCTTCACCTCCAAGAATTGAGACTGCATCCACTACATAGTACGAGTCGTTTCTTGAGGTAAGCTTTGAAATTTTGTCTAGATACTTGATCTGTGTTCCAGTAGATGTCTCGTTATACACCACATAGAAAGCTTTAACGTCCTTATTGTTATCAAAGGCCTCTTTTACCTTTTCAAAACTTGCGTTCTCTCCAAAGGGAGTTGTAAGTCTGATTACATTTGCTCCTTGCCATTCTAACATTGTTGCAAGTCTG
>JBQTIK010000064.1:0-5495 GCA_052388195.1 Nitrososphaerota archaeon
ATTATTGCAGGAGCTGCACTTGATGTTTATCAAAATGAGCCGATCAACAAAACTCATCCACTTGCAAGGATGGAAAATGTGATAGTTACACCACACATAGGCAGTTCTACTAATGAGACAAGAAGAGCAATGGCGAAAATAACTGTTCAAAATCTTATACTCTCACTTTCTGGAAAAAAGCCAATTTATGCGGTAAATTCAAATGCTAAAATATGATGGTTTGTTTTGAACCATATTTTTGGAAAAGATCATTGTATAGCTTTTTCCTTTCTGGTCTTATGTTCATCTTCTCATCATACATCTTTGAGAAAACGGCTGACATTAGCTTCTGCCCATCTTTATCAAAGAATCTTATGCTGTAACTGGTTCTGTCTTCCTTTTGTTCCTCGATAAACTGAGCCCTTGAGACAGTACTTGAATCCACATGCATATGGGAGGGACCATCATTATCTCCTATTGTAATCCAGTTGTCCTTTTGTCTTAATTTCAGTGAATTGCTTCTCATCTCAATTATAGCACCGCTAGTTCGCACAATAAATAAAATATCATTTATTTTTAATATATCAGATAAAAGTTCATTAAGCATGCTTGAGTAAGGTGGGTTTCACATAAATAAATTGTAAAATTAAAGTTGAAGTAGGTCATCTTGATCCATTCGTATACAATCTGTGCCAACTGCTTTTAATCCCGAAAATTGTATTACTCCCTTTGGGATCTTGCCCTTTGTCTGCAACCTCTGCAATTTTTCAGAAAATGGTTCTTTGTGTGCAGTACATGTTATTCCAATCATATATTCTTCATCTTCTACTTTGATAGATATGATAAATTCTGGGGGCATGGGACAGTCCTTTCCTTTTTCTTTTATAGAGCAGTGTTCTGGTAACAACACACTCTGTCTATTCGGACAAAATATTAAGTTTGGGCTATGATTTTCTCAAAATTCCAAATAGATTCTTTTGGATGTTGTGTGTAATTTAAGAATCCTTTTTCCTGCAATTTTTTAACAATATATGCCGAATAGGCTGGCGCGCCTGTTGCACCAGGTGAGTTATAGTTTAGTATATGATATGAATTTGGACCCTCTAACTCCATAACATCGGGTAGAAATGTACCTTCTGGGGTTATGATAGATGATCTTATTCCGGCAGTGCCACGTTCTAAGAAAAATATTGGTTTTATTTTCGGTATGAATTGTTGCACACGTCCGATCATTGCCGTTTTTGAAATTGAGCTAAGCCATTCCTTTGAAATTAACGATATGAAGTCAGCGTTCAATAGTAGTTTTCTTGCACTGCCAGTGACTATTTCTGATAGTTTTGAGACCAAAGTACCTACATCGCCTATGTACCCAGAATAGGTTTCTGAACTTGGAACGGGAACAGCATTTGGTCCAACCTCACTTCTACCATCTGATCTTAAAATCCAATGTGGATCAAGGAATGGAAAGTCTGGAAAGGTAGCAACAGAATAGATGTTTGTTTTCACTAGGTTAGTATATTCTTTTTGTGCTATCCAGTATTCACCTCTAAAATGAAGATCGGAGTACTCTTTTGCAATGCCAAACTTTTTTGCAATATCAAGCGAATGTCCACCTGCACAGTTAATTATTAGATCAGCGTTTAGTTGTTCATTGTTTTGAAAAGTTATCAATGAACCATTTTCGTTTTTTTGTATGGATTCAACTTTGCGTTTTAACAAAAATTCAGTTCCGTTTTTTTGTGATTCTTTTTTAAGTTCCTGTGTGAATATTCCATAGTCAACTGCAGCATCACGCCTACAAAATAAGGCGGAATGACAGCTTACATTTGGTTCCTTTTTTAAGACATCGTTTCTTTCAAGTAATTCAAGGTCGTGCTCTGAGATGCCGTTCTGAACTCCCCACCCCATATATTTTTCCAAGCTCTTGTGTTGATTTTCATCCAAAGCCACCTCTAGTGTACCAACTATCTTACATGCTAGTCCTTTTTTCTCTGCAAATGTTTTCCACAATTCATGTGAAAGAAAAGCAGATTTTGCTAAGATTCTCTTTTTTTGCGGATCAAGATAAAATGGTGAATGGACAACACCGGTATTACGACTGCTAGCATGCATTGCAACTTCAGACTCTTTTTCAATAACGCAGGTTTTGATATCGTAAAGACTAGAAAGCCAGTATGAAATTGAGGTTCCAAGTATCCCTCCTCCAATTATTGCTACATCACATTTTGTCAATGTCTACAAATTAGATCTGTATCTTTTAATGGGTTATGTAAAAGGCGCCGGGAGAGAGATTTGAACTCTCGAACCCTTGCGAGTACGCGCTTTATGGTAAATTCATTTCCAGGCGCGCGCCCTACCAAGCTAGGCGATCCCGGCAATTGTTTTCGCCAAACTCATTTTCGTTTTATTGACTATATATTACGTTATTTGTGATTACAGCGTGTCTAAATTGTTATTTGAATATGTTAATTGTAAGCGATTTTGTCAAGACGTTTTCTCCGCCTGCGATGGTACTTGAAACAATTTTGTATCTGCCATCAATTATCTTATTGCCATCAGACTTTGTTTGATCCCAGACAAACATTTTTTCCGCTTTTGGTTCAAGTACAGAGATTACCTGTAGTGATGGGGGGGAATAGAATACTCTGCCATCCAATCCAACTATCTTCATCCCGTAAGAAGAATCTGAGAATGTCAGAGGCTCGGTTCCAGAGTTTATTATTCTGATATTAATTGGTTCACCAAGCTCAAAATTTGTCTTTTCCGTTATAATGGAAAGAGATGGGCCTTCAACATACACAAGTGTTGGAGCTTGGCTAGCTATGTTTGCAAAAAAGAGCCCAATCACAATAGCACCAACAACTCCCGAACCAAGTCCAATCATAGCGCCTTTTGGAATCAACTCTAAAAAGTAAATTTGCTTCCTTTTTATTTGTTAACGATGGTTTTCGAGCGCCAGTTTTTAGGATATGTGTTCGGTGCCATAATAATTCTCTTTATCTTAAATGCAAATCCCTTTGTGTTTTCTACGATTTCGGATTCGGACAAAATTGCCTCGGCAAGTGCGACTATTTCACCTTTTTGCGTGTATATTCCCACAAAATCTCCTCTTGCAACATTGGGCGAAATTTCTAAAATACCTGGAATTGCGAGCTGGGCCCCATGACATAACGCGTCTACTGCGGAATCTCTGATTACAACCGACTTTATCTCACTTAATGCATATTCTATTGGCATTATTAGCCGTAAGAGTTTAGAATCATCGCCTTTTTCCTTCCATAAAGCGTATGCATCAACAAGATCGTGCATCTTAACAAGGTTAGAATCTTCCGTAAAGTGCCCAACGCGACTTCGTCTCAATT
Organism: Nitrososphaerota archaeon; assembly: GCA_052388195.1. GTDB lineage: Archaea > Thermoproteota > Nitrososphaeria > Nitrososphaerales > Nitrosopumilaceae > JBBDNF01. Next base: position 3,342 of record JBQTIK010000064.1, read on the forward strand.
CAATCATTGTTGCACCACAACCGAGTATCTCTCCCATATCATAGAAAATTTTTCTAATGTAGGTTCCAGCTTCACACAATATTCGCAAAAGCAAGAGTCTCTCTTTTTGTTCAATAACCTCAATCTCGTAGATATTCCTAATCCTTGTCTGCCTTGATACTGAAGAACGTTGGGGTGGTTTTTGGTAAATTTTTCCAATGAATTGTTTCAAGACAGATTCAAGGCTTTCATGTGAAGGCAACACATGCAGTCTTCCAAGTGCATGATATTCCTTTGGACCTAGCAACAAAACAGCCAGGGCTTTGGTAGCTTCACCAAGACCTATTGGTAAAAGACCAGAGACTGGAGGATCAAGTGTACCGCTGTGCCCTGCATTTGAAACATTGAGGATTTTTTTTATCCAAGCTACAGTTTCATGGCTTGTAGGACCATTTGGCTTATCCAAAAGTATCAAGCCATATTTTAGAAGCTGTTCTACTGTTCTTTTGTCATAATACGTTCCATATGCATCATTTGTTATGTCCTGATCTATTATTCTAAGATTTTGAAGCTGTTTTAGTTTCATAGTAGCTTTCTTACCACTGATTTTGCGATGGAAAGTACCTCATCTGCTCCAAGACCATCTGTGTTTATTATTTCATCAAAAACTGACAGATCATCTCCAAAATTAAAGTTGTAAAGTTTTTTATAGATCAGTTTATTTTCTTCATATCTTTTTGTTACTATCTCAAGCGCCTTTTCTAATGAGAGTTTATCCCTTGTAGTCATTCGCTTTGCACTATTTTCATATGAGCCTGCAAGCCAGATTTTGATCCCATTCTTAACAAGCCATGGAAGTGTATAGCTTGTAATAATCACCCCACCCTTGGAAAACAGTTCTTTTAGTTTGCTGTCGACTTTTTTGTCAAACTCGGGGTTTGTTTTTCGCTGATTTAAAAACTCCATACCTTCTGATGTATCCCACCAATCATCACTACGTGTATGAAATCCCTGTTCTGTGGCTAGTTCTTTTAACACATCACCACCACTGAGATATTTCAGACCAAATTCCTTTGCCAGTTCTTTTGCTATTGTAGTCTTACCAATGGCAGGTGGACCAGAAATAATTACTGATTTTGGCAACTCAGTTTAGATCCATTGTTGTCTTGGTGACTCTCATTATTATACCACTAAAGGCAATGGATGCAAGAAAATACCATGCCCAAAAATATATTTCGTTGACATGGTTACATGGATGTGGTTGACCAGGGGCTGTTACCTCGGCTACTTTTTCTGCAGTACAGGTAAGCTGGAAAAAGTCTCCTGGGATAAAATTAAGGGATATTGGAGAAACAGCTACTGTGTATGCAAATAGTGGTGGAAGTACAAAGTAAAAGATCAGAATTAGAGGTATAAAAGTGATCATCATTGGCCGCATATTCATCTGCATCAATTCCATGTTCATCTTATTCATGTATACGGATTTTTTGTTCAACTCATTTATCTTCTCTTGATCTTTTGCTCTGAATGCTGCCATTCTTTCTTTTTGCCAAGCTCTTGTTTCTTTCATTAGTCTCCTGAGTTTGTCTTGATCTACCATCTTTTTCCTTATTGCAGAGTTAAACAAATTAAGAGCAATTGCAATTGCAACGATGCCTATTGCTGATGGAATCATTCCCTTGATTATTGGGTCTGCACTTCCAAGTGGGCCACTACTAATACCAGGAATCTGTAATAATATCGAATTTAAAAATTCAAAAATAAGGTTAAGCTCCATTGTTGTACCCCATTGCACTTACAATTCCTTTAGCAGCCTCATCAACTTTTCCTTCAGAGTTTAGTACCATCTTTATTGGCGAACCACATAAAATTGAACATGTTGAAAGCATAGCGCTTGTTACATCAAGTTCTTTTTTGATTGCATCTATTGATACTATGTCTCTATTTCTGGTAGTGTCTTTCATCCTTCGGTTGTAGATCTCCTCTGGCCTTGCACTGATCATGATAAAGCTATCTGGCATTAGAATCTCCAAGACATTGTGAGGTAGACCAGGGTAAAATCCCTCCTTTGTTGCGATAAATGCGTGAGTGTCTACTATTACAATATTGTCTGATATGGAGGCAATTTTTTTTGCGGCCATAGATTGAAGCTCCTTTTGTTCTGGGACGGATAGT
>JBQTIK010000065.1:0-2335 GCA_052388195.1 Nitrososphaerota archaeon
TGCAGAAATTGATATTCTTTCAAACAACAGCATTCAAGTACGAGTTGACAAAGATGTAATTCCATCCATAATTGGTCGTGGTGGTTCTACAATAAATGAGCTTGAAAAGAGCCTTGGAGTTCACATCGATGTTGAACCAAAAGTACATTCCTTTGGCAATGAAGCTGACTTTGAACTTTCAGAGTCTGGAAATTCGCTAGTGCTTGAGCTTGACAACGGCAAGACTGGTATGTATGCAGACATTTACGTAAAAAACCAGTATCTGCTATCTGCACATGTAGGCAAAAAAGGCAAAATAAAAATTTCAAAGAGATCAGATTCTGGAAAAAGGTTAATCAGTGCTGCCATGGCAAAACATGACATAAAGATACTAGTTCACGACTAACTATTCAAAGCTGTCAAGAACTTTGGGATTTGCTTTTAGGAATGTGACAAATTTTCGTAGTTGTTTTATTGTTTTTGGATTCAGGTGATGTTCTATTCCCTCTGCGTCTTGGTTTGCTACATTGTAGTCTATACCAAGCATCATGAAAAATTCTAGCAAAATTCCATGCTTTTGCCTTACAGCATCAGCTAGCACGTTTCCTTTTGTGGTCAGATTAATTCCATGATATTTTTCATATTCCAGATAGCCGTTATCATCAAGCCTTCGTAGCATCTTTGTAACGCTGGGAGCACTCACGTTCATGTACCGCGATATATCAATAGTGTTTGCATATCCTTTGAGCTCTACTAACTCTGATATCACTTCAAGATAGTCTTCTATTCTTGTGTTAGAATCACCCTTTCCTGCCCTATGGGCTTCTTTTATGGATTCTAGTCTTTCATTGCCCTGTTTCTTCAAGTACTTGTGATGATTATTCCTTGAATGATATAATCTATTTCCTCATGTAAGAAATCTTTACCCTATTGTAATTGATCTTTAGCATGGAATTTTAACTATTAATGCAGTAATTCGTGAGAATGAACGATAGTTACCACAAGAGCATTCATAGAATTAAAAGAATCACTGAATCAATCAAAAGAAGAGCCGAGGTTTATTCTGGGCTAGAAAAAATAGATGATAGGGGAACTGCGGATTCTTTAAGTAAATTGCAACATGCACCTGCACCAGGTAAAAAGCTACAAAAAATTGGCTGGATTGTATTTTGGATTCCAGAACCAACCGGGATAACAAATGCAATAGGTGCACCCATGATACTTGGTGGCAGATATCTTGATAGAGTTTACAATAGTGCAACAATAGATGATGTAGGACATCAAACAAAGGGCATGATTGGATCAATTAGAGATTTTAAAGATACAATTAACTAAAGCCGAGTTTTGTAACTCACATTACCATTCATAGGAACGTCTTTGCTAATGTTTATTATTACTATTTAAGTTGAATTTTACAATGATGCCAAGTTGAATCGTCCCAAGTTAACAGTTTCAGTAGATGAAGCACGTAAAAAAATTAGTTTACAATTAAAGAGAGGACGAGCCATACAAGAATATAATATTACATCTGAACGTGATTTAGAAAGTGTCAATTCTCAACGACTTTTATGGCATGATTACACCAAAAATTTACTTGAAAGCATGGACGCTAATTCTGTTCTAGTCGAAAAGTTTCATTATCTTACACCTTCAATATCTAGTGGTACAGACAATCTTGTAGCGAAAATACATGAATTCAAATATAATATGAAAAAAGACGTAAACAATCTTCAATCTATCTATAATAGTTTAGATTTTATACCAAATTTTAAGATGGGTAAAAACTCCAACATCTCAAACAAAAGAAAAGCAAGCAGTAGACACAATAGGGCTTGAACCATACATTGGATTTATTCACAAAACCCACACAAACAAAGCGCCATTAATTTATGATCTACAGGAACCATTTAGGTGGCTAGTGGAATTGTCTGTATTGAAAATCTTGTACAAGAAAAAAGTGACAAAATCCGATTTTATAACAACTGATGAAGGAAATGTGCGAACTCAAGCCAAACGCTGTAAAGACGATTCTGGATGAAATCGCAAAGCAGTTTTAGCAAGAGAGTTTTGTATAAAGGGATTAAACGTGAATGGCAGACTATGATTATGATTAAGATGAGGGAGTTGACTTTATTATTCTAATGTACATTATAAAAATGGCAAAGAAATGATAAGATAAATAACATGAGAAAGAATTCATCTGTTTTTTATGGGCATGTCTTTTATTGTGATGGTTTAGGTTCTATAACGTTTTTTGGTTCCCTATACTTTTCACGTAATAACGGAGAGTATGATTTGTTGGAAAATGGTTAAGATCATAATACAGGCAATGAGGTCGTAAAACTCAGAGATAGGA
>JBQTIK010000066.1:0-12131 GCA_052388195.1 Nitrososphaerota archaeon
GCCAGCCTGACTTCCAAGAATCTTTGCTATTAGATTGAGTTCGCTTTTGACAGCGTTAATGCTTATTTCCTGCGCATTGTTCTCAGAATCCTTTATTATTGTCATTTGAAATGCTCCCTTCTTTTCAAGAATGGTGTTTACTACTCTAACTAGGTTCTTTTCTTGAGCATCGTTTGCTGTCTTTGAATCAGCTTTAAGCATATTTCCAAAAGTGGAAATGATCTATAAAAGCAGATGTCAGTCTCTCAATGTTACAGTAAAATGCATTCTTTAATTTATCAGAACTATTTGGTTTCTTTTCACCGATTCTTACATATTACGATATATATTTCGTCAATTTACTAAAGTAGATTTTTTGACTCAAATTTAGGTAAAATCAATTATAACGAAATTAAATTCGAATGCTAGGATTTTCTTTTTTTAGTTTTTCCCAGTCAGCTAAAAAGTTCTTCAAACCTATATCAGTCAAGGGGTGCTTTATCATCTTGCCTAAAATGTCAGGTGGCAGTGTCACTACATCTGCACCAATCTTTCCTGCCTCGACAACATGTATTGGATGTCTAATGCTTGCTACCAGTAGCTGTGTGCCATACTGATAATTCTTGAAAATGTCATGAATCTCTTTTACCAAAGCCATGCCATCCTGCCCAGCATCATCTAGTCTTCCAATAAATGGACTTACGTATTTTGCGCCTGATTTTGCAGCCAAGATTGCTTGGTTTGCAGAAAAGCATAGTGTTACATTAACTGGAATTCCTTCTTTTGTTAAAATTCTACAAGCCTTCAAGCCATCTGGTGTCAGTGGACATTTTACAACTACGTTGTTGCCATATTTGCGCAGCCTACGTCCTTCTTCAACCATCCCAGAAGTCTCTGTTGCAACAACTTCTAAACTAACATCACCTTTGACTATTCTAACTATTTCTTCCATAGTTTTTTGTGGGTCGCCTCCCTCTTTTGCTAAAAGTGATGGGTTTGTAGTAATGCCGTCAACAAGACCCATCTCGTTATACAGCTTGATTGCAGCAATGTTTGCGGTGTCCAAGAATATTTTCATCTGGTTTTGCTCCTGATCTCTTTTACTGAATTAGCTATATTAATTGATGTTATGTTGTGTTTTGCAAGTAAGAGCGAAATTTCGTTGTCTCTTGCTGATTCGCCAAATTTGTCCCTAACTCCTATTCGTCTCATTGGAACAGGATACACTTCAGAAACCACCTCAGCTATGGCAGATCCAAAGCCTGCCATTATGTTGTGTTCCTCACAGGTCACAATGCCTCCTGTCTCACGGGCGGCTTTTTCCAAAAGCGCAGAATCTATTGGCTTGATTGAGAACATATCCAAGACTCTACACGAGATGCCTTCTTGTTTTAGAGAGTCTGCAGCATCTAGCGCCATCTGCACAGTGATTCCACACGCTGCGATCGTACAGTCAGAACCTTCTCTTAATACGATTCCTTTTCCGAGCTCAAAGTTCTGCGCTTCTGAATGAACAAGCGGGGTCTTTGATCTTGCCATCCTCATGTAAAACGGTCCGTAGATTTGAGAGATTATCCAAGTAAGCTTGGCAACAGCAACAGTATCAGCTGGGATTAAGACCTTAATGTTAGGAATTGCTCGCATGATAGCAATGTCTTCGATTTGCTGGTGCGATCCTCCATCAGCTCCAACACTAAGCCCGCCATGTGACACAACCATCTTTACATTTAATCCCATTTTTCCATCGCGAGAAGGATAAGCTATCGCATTTCGTATTTGATCTACGCATCTACCTGGCAGAAATATTGCATAAGTGCTTGCAAACGCTACTTTTCCTTCATTTGCAAGACCTGCGGCGACAGAGACTAAATTTGCTTCTGCAATGCCAACATTGAAAAACCTGTTTGGAAATTTTTTCCCAAATGGCCTTGTTTTTAATGAGTCTGTGGTGTCTGCTCCGACAACTACAACATTTGGGTTTTCTTCTCCAATCTTGATCAGTGTATCTCCGTATACTGTACGCATGTCTGTCATTTCAGTCATACAAAGCTAGCCTCCTTTGCGATTTGTATAAGCTCTGTCTTTTTCTTGCCAACTTCGTGCAGGTCTATCCACTTGCTGACAAGTTCAGTGCCACCAAGACTGTATGCTTTTTGTATCAATAGTTTTCGTCTTGCGTGCAAGATTTTTTTTCTAAATTCCAGTATAGTAGCTCGGACATCTTTTTGGCCTATGATGGCACTTCCACCAACAAAGACACGAGCTCCGTCCAAAAAGCACGATTCCGCATTGGAAAGATCTACTCCACCGTCTGCCTCTATGAAGCCGCCAAACTTTTTCTCCGCAAGAACCTTGGCAAGTCTCTGGGTCTTCTCATGAGAGGACTCGATATACTTTTGGCCAGATTTCCCAGGAACCACTGACATCACAATAAGCTGATCCAGATCTGGAATGAATCTATCAGCCCATGATGGAAGCTCAGTATCAGGGTTTATGGCAAGACCAACGCTAACTTCGTTTGATCTTAAAATATCATGAATCTCACCAAAGCTTGACTCATTACAAACTTCAGCATGCACTGTAATTATGTCACTTCCAGCTTCCACATAATCTCTAACATGCTTTACTGGCTCATTTATCATCAGATGCGAGTCAAATGGAATTTGTGTAACTGGTCTTAGTTCTTTTATCTTGGTGTGATCAAAGGTCTTGTTTGGAACAAACAAGCCATCCATCACATCAAGGTGGATAAAGTCTGCTCTCCCATGCGCAGCTCTTTTTACCTCGTTTTCCAGATTTGTCATATCTCCTGCTATTATGGATGGCGCTATTAGAAACTGACAATCAAGCTCAAGATCAATTATTGGTGCAATCTTTGGATTTGGTGCCACTCCATGCCATTTTGGGTTGTCCTCCATATGCTCTACACCTTTTCCCTTGATGGTGCGAGCCACAATTATGGAAGGAGTTCCCTTTGTTTGTAGGGCTGACTTTATTGCTTTTATTATCTGTTCAATTCTATGTCCATCAATTTCCAAAACATTCCATCCAAAAGATCTCCACTTGTCACCTGTCTTCCATCTTGCAGCATTCTTCCACATTTCCGAAATGTCGTCTCCGACAAGCTCTTCGTCAAGTGGCATTACCCTTTCTGTGTAATCGTCCTGCTGGATGAAGTTTCTATCAAGAATTACTGTAAGATTGTCAAGTTTGTATTTTGAGGCAGTCATTGCTGCTTCCCAGACTTGACCCTCATCTGATTCACCGTCACCGATTATGGTATAGATTCTGTGTGTCTTTGCATCAATTCTTGCAGCAAGTGCCATGCCAATGGAAAAGGAGAGTCCTATTCCAAGAGAACCTCCACAAAACTCCACCCCTGGACACTTAAAGTCTGGATGGCCCTGCAACCTACTTTCAAATTTTCTCAAAGTCTCAACTTCTGATTTATCAAAGTATCCAGCCACTGCAAGGTTTGAAAAAAGTCCAGGCGACGCATGCCCTTTTGATAAAACCATCCTGTCACGATCCGTCCAGAGCGGGTTCTTTGGATCATACCTTAAGAATTTGAACAAAATGCAACCCATAATTTCTGCCATGGAAAACGAACCGCCAGGATGGCCAGAGCCAGCGGCTGTAGTTCCTTTTATGACGAGTTTGCGGGCCTCACGAACTTTTTTTATGATGTTATAGTAGTTCAGGCCCATGTCTTTTCCAAAGCCTGAAATCCAAGAATATCCAAAAGCAAGTTTATCTTCATAATTTTTAGCGCATTTGTAGTAAATAAAAAGTTATTTAGGAAAATTTTAATTTGAAAGCAACAAAAGGAATACATGGATCTGCAGAGCCTCGTGCCAGTGATGATATATGATGATAAGTGCTATCTTTGTGGTAAGTTTGCAAAAATTGTCAGTTTTTTTGCAAGAGGAAAAATACTGATTGTAGGTCATTACACAGATTTTGGTATTAAGATCAAATCTGAGATCTTTCCACATAATTATGATTCAACCACCATGTTCTGGTTTGTTGATGGTAAAATGGCATATGGAGGAAGGGCAGCACTGCTTCCTCTCATATCGGCGATTCTTAATTCCAAAGCTAGGTCTTCTATTCAGTACGATGTACAGGCACCTTGCGATGTGAGCTGCAAAACACCCAAGGCAGTCTTTCTTAGGTCAAAAAGCCTCTTTTCAAATAGCAAAAAAATCAAACTAAAATAGATTCTAATATGCCAACAAATACAGGCGAAATATTATGAAGATAAAATCAGAAAATATACAACCTAAAAAAAAGAGGACGGCATTACTTTGTTATTTTGTTTATGAAAAATCAAAATCCATATCTGGTCTAGAAGAAATAGATTCCAAGCTAGACGGACTGTTAAAAGCAGCTATAAAAGAAACTGATGGAAAGATAGGAACTCTAAATATAATTCACACCCATGGGAAAATCCCAGCCCAAAGAGTTTTGCTTGCAGGACTAGGCGAAAAGAAAAAGCTCACATTTGATTCTTTAAGGATTTGTTCTGGCAAGATTGCGCAAAAAACCCGTGACCTTGGGATTTCAGAATATTCAATATTCATACCACCAAGTTTTGAGCTTGACACAATACCTTCTATACAAGCAATAGTAGAGGGTTCAGAGCTTGCACTTTACTCGTTTGACAAATATAAGAAAGAAAAAAGCAAAAAGATGCCTGATCTTACTATTTTGATTGCACATTCTGGAGACATTCAAGGTGTTATTAACAGAACACAAAAAATCTGCGATGCTGTCATATTTACAAGAAATATAGCTAATCTTCCTCCAAATGACTGTCCACCAGAGCAGTTAGCAAAATTTGCAAAATCACTTTCATCCAAGTACCATCTTAAATGTACTGTTATGTCAAAAAAGGAAATAAAGCAAAAGGGATTTGGCGGAGTAACTGCTGTGGGGATGGGAAGTAAGAATGAACCTAGGTTTATTGTCCTAGAATATAACGGAAAACGAGGAGAAAGACCGATAGCTATAGTAGGAAAGGCTGTGACCTTTGACACAGGTGGCATCTCAATAAAACCTAGTGAGAAAATGGATGAGATGAAGTTTGACAAGTGTGGTGGCTGTACTGTTCTTGGGATTATGAGAGCAGCTGCTTCCTTAAGGCTGCCCGTTAATCTTGTTGGTATAATACCATCTGTAGAAAATATGCCAGGTAGTGAATCCTACAGACCTGGGGATATAATTAAACTCTACAATGGAAAAACTGCAGAGATCCTTAACACGGATGCGGAAGGAAGACTGATTTTGGCAGATGCGCTGGCATATGGCAAGAAAAACTATTCTCCAAAATGCATAATTGACTTTGCGACTCTAACTGGGGCGTGTATAGTGGCTCTGGGTGCTAATGTCGCAGGAATTATAGGAAATAATGATAAACTTATCTCAAAAATAAAGCAGGCTGCAGACAAAACATCTGAACAGGTCTGGCAGCTTCCGATAGACGACGACTATATGGAGATGATCAAATCTGAGGTAGCTGACATCAAAAATACTGGTGGTGGTAGGGGTGCAGGTACAATAACTGGTGCAGCTTTTTTGGCTCATTCCGTAGACGAGGTTCCTTGGATCCACTTTGACATAGCGGGTACCGCATGGACTCAGCAGGGAACAAAAGAGAAAAGCTACATACCAAAGGGAGCTACTGGATACGGTGTGAGGCTGCTAGTAGAATTTCTTTCAAATAACTAGTAGCCTCTGCTGTTCCTGTCAGGTGCAGAGTTGTTTGGGTTTCGAAAGCCATGTTTTTCCATCATGTGGTTTAAAAATCTAATGTCGTCAGAGAATTTCTCACCACAGACTGCGCAGCTGTTCACAAGCCCTGTAGTACAATAGCCATCTTTTTAGGTTTTCATATGCTATATGATAGCATGGAAAAAGGCTTCAGGTTGTCCAAGCTTTCATTTTTAATCACACCAAGCAAAGAAGGATACCTTGTTGCCTGCAACGAAATACCATATCTTTTTACCGATGCAGCAAAGATAGAAGAAATTGATGAAAAAATACGCCAGCTTGTAGCGGAATACATGGAGTATTTTCCATACGATGCCACAAAGCGTGGAGTAGGCAAAGATATTACAATCCAAGCAGTGTGGAAAGCTAAACCTAACAGTGTTGCTTTAAACTAAAGTGCCAGCACTACTGCTTCCCAAGGGCTTGCGCACCTTAGTAACACAGCAGCGACATTGGGTTTGACTTCCGGGTTCGGTATGGGACCGGGTCGGACCCCAACGCTATGGCCGGCTTGAGGTCTATTTTCTTGAATGTTCTGTATTAAGCTTACTTGAATAGAGGTATAAATTAAAGAAAAAAGCTGTAGACACTATGACTCATAGAATTGCAGTACTAGACAAGGAACTCTGTCAGCCAAAAAAATGTGGCCTTGAATGCATCAAGTACTGTCCAGTAAACAAGTCTGGAGCAGACTGTATAGTACTGAATGAAGAAATTGGAAAAGCGCAAATTGATGAGAATCTATGCAATGGTTGTGGTATTTGTGTAAAGGTATGTCCATTCGATGCAATAACTATAGTAAATCTAGCAGAGGAGCTGGGAACCGAAAAGATTCATCAGTTTGGCATGAATTCTTTTAGATTGTATAAGATTCCCACACCAAAAAAAGGTCAAGTGATGGGATTACTTGGCAGAAATGGCATGGGAAAAAGTACAATTATCAGTATTCTATCTGGCAATCTAAAGCCAAATCTTGGAAATTATACGTCGCCCCCTGAATGGGATGATATTTTAAAATATTTTCATGGAACTGAATTGAAATCACATTTTGAAAAAATTTCAAATGGTCAGATTAAAGTTTCAATAAAACCTCAGCAAGTCTACAACTTGGCAAGAGTCTTTACTGGAACAGCAAGAGAGCTTTTGGAAAAGTATGATGAACGAAATGTTATGCCCGATCTTGTAAGAGAGTTAGGACTGCAAAACTCGATGGAAAATAGGGTTGGAGAGCTCAGTGGAGGAGAGCTACAAAGACTTGCTGTTGCGGTAGCTGCATCAAAGGAGACAGATTTTTATTTTTTTGATGAACCTTCCTCCTACAATGATGTCTTTCAGAGAATAGGGGTTGCAAGAGTGATCCAAGGTCTTGCCAAACTAGAAAAGAGTGTAATGGTAGTTGAGCACGACCTAACAGTACTGGACTATCTAAGTGACTTTATTGAGGTGTTGTATGGTGAGCCTGCTGCTTATGGTATTGTTGCAGGTGTCTTGTCAACAAAAGTTGGAATTAATGTGTTTTTGGATGGCTACCTTCCAAATGAAAATGTCAGATTCCGAGACAACGCATTTAGATTTGATGCATCAACTTCCACCGATGAGTTTGTGGTGACTGAAAATATCATTGAATATCCAGCTTTGCAAAAAAATTATCCTGCCTTTTCAGTTTCAATCTATGCAGGCAGAGTGCGAAAAAATGAAGTACTTGGAATTGTTGGAGCAAATGCATTAGGAAAAACAACTATGATGAAGATGATCGCTGGTGTTGAAAGACCAGATTCTGGTACACTTGAAACTAAAGTGAAGATAGCATACAAGCCACAGTATCTAACAAACGATTATGATGTAGAAGTTGTTTCAGTTTTAGAAAAGGCAAATGGTACAGCTATTGAAGGCTCTATAGAAGAAGAACAGATAATAGAACCGTTGAAAATAAAAAAGCTCTACAACAAATCTGTCAAAAATTTATCGGGAGGTGAACTACAAAAGGTTGCTATTGTTGCATGTCTTTTACAAAAAGTAGATCTATACGCGCTTGATGAACCATCAGCATTTTTAGATGTAGAAGACAGAATTGCAGTTGCAAAATTGATCCAGAGGTTTGTACGCTCTTATGCAAAGGCTGCAATCATAATAGACCACGATATTCAACTTATGGATTTAATCTCTGATTCGCTAGTAATTTTTGAAGGGACTCCTGGAAAAGAAGGGCATGCTACACCGCCCATGCAAAAGGCAGATGGAATGAATAGATTTCTAAAATCTCTTGATATTACGTATAGGCGAGATGAAACTAGCCTTCGACCACGGGTAAATAAGACTGGAAGTAGGCTTGATAGGAACCAAAAACAGTCAGGACACTTTTACTACAGAAATTGACGCGGATGCTAAAAGAAGCAGTAGCAGGAGTACTGTCAGAAAAAGAGATTGCAGATCTATATGGAGCGTTTGATCAAATTGGCAGTATTATAATTATTAGAATGCCGAATTCGCTTGTATCAAAGAAGAAAGATATAGGAAAAATTCTTCTGCAAAGAGTGAAAACCGCAAAATCTGTCTTTTATCAATCTTCTCCAGTTGAAGGGAATTTTAGAACGCGTAATTTGGAGCTGCTTGCAGGTGAAGATAACACAGAAACCGAATACAAAGAATATGGTTGCAGGTTTAAAGTTGATGTACAAAAAGCATTCTTTTCTCCGCGACTTTCAACTGAGAGAAATAGAATTGCGAATCTTGTTGTAGAAGGTGAAACTGTCATTAACATGTTTGGTGGAATTGGAATGTTTTCTATCATAGCTGTAAAGAAAAAGAAGTGTACGGTTTATAACATTGATATAAACCCTGATGCAACGGAGCTTTGCAACCAAAACATAAAGCTCAACAAGCTTAAAGGAAAAGTAGAATCAATATGTGGTGATGCGGCAAAAATTATTGAAGAAAGGCTTTCAGATAAGGGCGATAGGGTTCTAATGCTTCTACCTGAAAGATCTGATGAGTTTATAGATTCTGCTATAAAGGCTTCAAAAAAAAATGCGATAATACATTATTATTGTCATATACACGCGGAGAAAAAAAATGAGGTTGCAAAGCTTGCTAAAGAGCATTTTCTGAAAATAATTAAGGTAAAATCTGAGATTCTTGGCTCTAAGATAGTCAGACCCGTAGGACCAAGGTTCTATCAAGCTGTGGTAGACGCAACGATATCAAAATAGCTACTTTTTGTCGTCTGATACCATAGATGACGAAGAGGATGTTTTTGATGTGGCCATATTGTATCCAATCCAAGATATTACTCCCAGTATTCCTCCTACTGCCATAAGTACTGAAAGTTGTAAAACAACTGGACTCCATTCAGAAAGCATCAAAAGATACGCATATACAAAAAATCCAACAATGCATAAAACAAAGATCAAAATCCCTACTAGCCGTTGCCTCGTCATAACATCAAAATCTTTTTGAGAGTTATTTATTTGAATCTAGTACGAGAATTCAATTGTCATCAAGTAAGCGTCCTCACCATCCCGATAGTACGCCTTTAGTCTTTGCTTTATTGTAAATCCAATTTTTTCATAAAGTCTTACTGCCTCGTTGTTACTACAACGAACCTCGAGATAGAGTTCATCAGTCTTTTTTATCTTAACACCACTAATTGCTTCTTCAACAAGAGCTCTACCAATGCTCTTTTTTCGGTGTTCTTCTAACACAGCTACGGAAACCACGTGACCTTTTTTAACAAAACCAAGTTTTTTAAAATTTGAAAATCCATATTCTATCTTGCACATTATGTATCCTACGAGCTTTCTATTAATTTCTGCTACAAGAAATGCTTCTGGCAGCTCTGATAATAGACTTTCATAAAAATAATCAGAATAATGTTCAGGAAGGGTTTTCATGTTTATTTCCATTACTGGAATGATGTCACTTGCATCACATCTGCGGATTACACAGTCTCCAATCTCTCTTAAGGCAACTTGCAATTCAAACTATCTGGATATGACAATTATTTAACTTTAAGCAAGCTAGTAAAAGAATTAATTTACAGAAACTTTGAATCATAGTTATTGAATGAACCTACACAAGAAGAAATAGCGTCTATGATTTCCCCTCTCTTTGAGATAAAGAGCGTGAATCAGAATGCCGATGCACTTCAGTTTGAGATAGAAGAGAGTGGATTCAAGTCTAAGTTTGCCAAACTTGCACAAAAGCTAGAATCCAAAAATCTAGTTGGAAGACTTGAAAGAGTTGATGGAAAGATGTTTCTTTTGGTAAGCAGATTTCGTCCGCCTAAGTTAAGGTGGCCTTGGATACCGAAATTACTTTTTGCAGCTACCATAGCGATGATAATGATTGATGGTTATTACAGAACAATTGCTGCAAATTCCATAGTTAAGATAGGGGATCCATTCGAAATAGCCGGTCTGTATACAATTTCCCTGATTGGAATTCTTGGAATACATGAGCTTGGTCACATCATCGCTTCAAAATGGCATAAGATTATGACAAGCTGGCCCTATTTCATTCCAGGTATTCCTATCATTGGCATTCCTACATTTGGTGCTCTTATCATGTCACGCAGCTTTACTATAAACAGAGATATTCTATTCGATATTGGTATCTCAGGACCTATTGCAGGATTACTTGTAGCAGTTGTTGTCTCAACGTATGGAGCATACCTTTCTCCACTTATACCTGATGCCCAAGCTCATGTGCTTTTTGCTCAGTCCCAACTTTTTGAGATACGGCCAAGTATAATCATGAGTGCAACACTTGTCATTACAGGCAAAGCCATTGAGGGAACTGAGGTTATTATGTCGCCTGTACTGTTTGCAGCATGGCTTGGATTTCTTATAACATTTTTGAATCTTCTTCCAGCATGGCAACTTGATGGTGGACATATAGCTCGTGCAACATTTGGAAGGAAATGGCACGTAATTGCAACATATGCAAGCATAGGCGTACTTGCAGCTCTTGGATATTGGATCATGGCACTTTTTGTGCTAATGTTTAGTACGCGAAGTCCAGATGCACGACCACTGGATGACATTTCTCCACTTTCAAGTAAGCGAAAAAAAATGTTCATGTTGGTCATGGGTCTTGCAGTTCTTTGCGCACCGCTTCCATTTTCAATCCTACCTTAGCAACACGTGAGAGCCATCTGATACAACAGCAACTTTCTGTCTTGCACCCTGTGTTTTCAAAATATAATCCATCGCATGCTTTATTCCGCTAAATGCTAACATACCAAGCTTATCCTTGGTGTAAAACTCTGGCATAATTGATACAATCCCTATCTGGAATTTCTTTGCAATTTCAGTCAGAAACAAAAGATCTTCCATTCCATCTACATATTTTGCTGGGTTTTTCAGCCTGTCTAAACTCATCCTACCTTCCATGTATTGTTGAGTCGCCTCTGATCCCACTCCACCTTTACATTCTGCCAAAAGAATTGCAAGCCCATCTTCTTTAATTGCCCCTGAACAATTCCACAGAGAGGTCAGAGATCTTCCAAGTGTTTCACCACTGCTTTCTTTTCCAGTACTAATTATCATAGTACGGTGTTTTTCTACCTCATTCATAGCAATTGAAAGAAGCGATTTTGATATTGATGAGGTGGATGACGGATGACCGGTAGCCAAGTCTACTATGCCTATAGAGTTTGAGACGATCTCAATTGCGGATATCTCAAACGAGTCAGAGAATTTCTGCGCCACTTCAAAATTTCCAAGCTCCTCCCCTGATGCTGGGAGGTTACCCTTTCTTTTTTCATAAGCAGAGAGCATTTGCTCCTTTCCAAATCTTCTAACAAGTTTTGTTGATATGGTGTTAAATCCAAATAGGCCATCAAATTCCGTCTCTCCCACAAAAACTAGATTTGGATCTGAAAGCTCCGTATTATTAAACTCTGAAATTTCCAATGTAGGATCTGATAAAACATTTTTCATTACGTGCACATGAGGCTTGTCTACAAAAAGTTTTGGTTTTGGGATTGATTGTTGATTACATTTTTCAAATAAAATAGAAATTACTTTTTGCACCGCTTTTGAATGATCCAAAATAACAAGCTCCACTGGTTTAGTTAGGTCTAGCTGTGCTAGTTTGGAGTTAATCTCAACATCAGTTAGATTTGTACCCTTAGGCTCGATTTTTTTATCAAGATTTTCCGCTAGGATATCCAACACAACTTCTGTGGCACCATAGCTAAGCCAAATTTCTGGCATAAGACTACGAATAGGACAGTTAAAATAAATCTAGCATGGTTAATTTTGCTGTGGAGTTTGTTAAAGAATTTGCAACATTTTTACACCAAAATGGCGCAATAAAGTTTGGGAATTTCAAGCTTTCAAGCGGAAAGAAAAGTTCTTACTATATAGACTTGAGGATAG
>JBQTIK010000067.1:0-5094 GCA_052388195.1 Nitrososphaerota archaeon
AATCTGTCTGCCTTCTGAAAGACGCCACGATATCCAAGTGTCTATTGTATCTCCTTTGAGATTCTGAATTACAAATTTTGAATTATAGTTTTTTAGAAATTCACTGGTAGTTTTTATCAGAACTTCATTCTGATAATCAGAATATGCCACAAATGCGACTGAGGCAACTATTGCAATCAGCGCAATTGAGATATAATATTTTTTGGTTATCTTAAGACTACTTTTCTGTGTTTCTTCGATTAGACTATCCAAAAGATTCTTTTCCTGCTCTATCTCTTTGGATTTATTTTGCTGCGTAGATATTTTTCTTTCCAATTCATTTTTGGAGTTTTCTAGTTCTTTGGCATCAGAGCTAAGAAATTCATTTAATTCTTCCAGTATAATTTTTTCTTGTTCTAATCCTTTGACTTTCATTGATTCTTCGGTCAGTTTTTTCTGTAACTCTAGATTGTTTTTTTCCAACTTTCCTGCTTTCTTGTCACGCAATTCATTTAATTCCTCCAGAATTTGCTTTTCTTGCTCTAACTCCTTCAAATCGCTTGAACTTTTCTCAACTTCTTTATCGCTTATGATATACCCTCTCCTTTGGTAACACACATTCAAAGAGCTCTGATGGACGGCCAATTATGGATTCTGCCGTTCCAAGTACAAGGAATCCAGAATCCGTCAACGAATAATAAAATTTAGTAAATATATCATATTGCACTCCTCTGTCAAGATACATCAGAACATTTCTACAAAAAATTACGTCAAGAAACCTAGGAGGTACATACGTGGTTAAATCACCCTTATTGAAACTGACGTGGCTCTTTATCTCGTTGCCAATCTCATAAAACTCACTATCTGATAAATTGTGAAAATATTTTATCAGAAGATGTTTTGGCAAATTCTTTAGTGAAGATTCTCGGTATTTTCCCTCTTTAGCTACAGCAATGGATTTTGAGTTAACATCAGTTCCTATGACCTTGAACGAACTTTCCTCAGATCCTTTGAATGCTTCTTTGATTTGAAGTGCTATACTATAAGCCTCTTCCCCCGTAGCGCAACCAGCACACCACACCCTAATGGATCCATCTTTTTTGGTTGCCAATATCTTGGGAATAATCTCATTCAAAAAAGTATCAAAGATATCTTTATCTCTAAAAAATTCTGTCACATTAATGGAGAAAGTATCAAAGAGTGCGTTGTATTCAGACGGATCTTCATCTAACAAGAAGCCATACTGTAAATAATCTTTGATTCCTCTGGCCCTCAATCTTATATCCAGTCTTCGCTGCAAGAAACTGCTCTTGTATATCGCAAGATTTACTCCTCTATCTTCAGTTATCTTTTCTATGAGATTTTCAAATTTGGTTTGAGCGAGTTGTTTTTCCATTTTTCATATGCTCCTTTGCTGCGACTTTCTACTGGTTACAGTTACTTCTCCTGATTTGATGTCAAGTCTTACATGTCTGCCATAATTCATTCCAGTGTCTTCCGATAATAGTGGGATTCCTTTTTCTTTTAGAAGGGACTTGATTGCCAAGACATTTCTTTCGCCTATGTTAAAGACGCTGGCTCCTCGTTCATGTGAGAACATGTTGGCGCCTCCAGCTATCTTTGCTCTCATCCTTACCATCTTTGCCCCCTTGGTCACTGACCCACTGAGTAGATTTTCAACTGCCTGGTCGGCATATTTTGCAGAGTTGGGATGATCCGATAATTTCTTAGAGTCATCTGACTGTGGGAGCATTATGTGCGCCATACCACCAATCTTGGAATATGGGTCAAAAAGACAAAGTGCAACACAAGAGCCAACAAAAGTCTCCAGTACAGTTTCGTTACCATTAGAAACTTCTAACTGTCCCATCGGGACATGAATTTGAGAGTTTATCTTGCATCACCTTTAGTCTTTCCAAGAATTTTTCTTGCACCTTCTGGGTCAAGCATTATAATGCTTTGAATAACTACCTGATCTTTTACTGAACTAAATTGACTCTCAATCAAAATTACCTCATCCGTGGTTCTTACAATATCTGCAAGAGGCGTTCCCAAAACTGTCTCAAAACGGTCTATGGCCAATCCTGGAACAGAGGGTTGTATATGCAAGCCAGTCTTGCTTGAAAGTGTATTCAAAAATGTGCCTGCCAGTATATTGCCTGTTTCAGCTATTGATGACCTGCCCATACCAACTAACCTTCGCTGTTCTTTACCGCTTAGTAGACTAGCAAGTTTTTTAGCTTCATCGATATCAAGAAAGAACAAAAATTCAATTCTTAGATCCCCTTCACATGCAACATATATTGCACAGACTTGGTGACTTGCAAACTTTGTGATTTTCTCCTCGATTTTGTTAAATTCCGTCTGGATAATTTTTTCCAAGCTGTATCTGAGAGGCTTGTTTAAGAATCTAGAAAGAGAAGATGTTTGTGCTTTTATGCAAGAGTCAATTACATAGTGAAGTTTTTCTAACTGCAAATTTTCTAAACTTGTCATTTTCAGGCAATTAAACCTCCGACCTACACCAAGATCTCCGGGTCTAGTATTAGCGAAACTCTGCCATCAGACAATATTGTAGCGTTAGGAAAAGAAGAGGAAAAAACTCGTGAAGTATCAAGACGCATAACTACAATCTCTTGTTTGTGTTCAAAGGAATCTACCACAAGGCCAAAAAGCTTGTTTGCCTTTTCAATTATAATGATAGTGGTTTTGCCCTTCTTTACAGAGACACTCCTTTGGTAACTAATTTTCAAGGCATCATCTAACCAAATTAGTGGAATCGTCTTGTCTTGATATACGATGACTCGTCTTCCATGTACACTTTGAATTTGACTTTCATCAACCATCAGTGTTGTCTTGATATTTGAAATCGGAACAACGTATTTTTCTTGGCCGACGGTAACAAGTAGACCTCCGATGATTGCCATGCTCAAGGGAATGGTAAGAGTTATGGCAGTACCAAAACCCTTTCTAGTCTCGATCTTAGTTTGACCTCCTATACTATTGACTTGCTGTCGGACTACGTTGAACCCGACTCCACGTCCAGATACATCGGTTACATTCTTTTTGCTTGATAATCCAGGAGTACCAAGCAGAGCCAATGTCTCTTCTTCACTGAGAAGCTCTGCCTCTTTCTTACTTATGAGATTCTTTTCTACTGCGGCAGACTTGATCATATTAAGGTCGATTCCCCTGCCGTCGTCTTCTATGTGAATTGCCACTTTGTCACCTATCCTTGAACACAAAAGCTTTACTGTGGATGACATAGGTTTGCCGAAGGCTTCCCTTTCTTGAGGTGTTTCTGTTCCATGGTCTATGGCATTTCTAAGTATATGTAATAGTGGATCAGTTATTACCTCAAGTACACTACGATCCAGCTCTATTCCTAGACCTTGCATCTCAAACTTAACCTCTTTTCCTTGGTTAGTGGCAAGGTCTCTTACCATACGAGGAAAACGATTGAAGACCTGATCGATAGGAACAAGTCTCAATCTCATAATGTTGTCTTGTAGTTCGGATGTAATCCTACCTAGAATGGTAAGGTCTTGTCTGCTCTCACCATCAGAGTTTTCAGATATTGATTGTTCTATTCTCATCTTGGCTATCACCAGCTCTCCTACCAAATTGACAAGCTTATCGAGGTCTTTCATTTTGACTCGTATCGTAGGCATCTGAGTGGAAGCCACTGATTTTGAATCATCAATTTCTTTTGTTGTGTCAGGGTTCTTGAGTTCATCCAAATATTGGTCAAGATCTATTCTTTTTGAATCATCATCCACCAATTGTTCCAAGATATCAAAACATTTGAAAAACAGGTCAATCTTTTGGGCCGAAAGATCTGCCTCGCCTTTTCTTGTTTTATCAAGAATTTCTTCCATTGCAGCACAAAGCTGAGTAATTTGGTCGTAACCCATTGCTGAGGCCATTCCTTTGAGTGTATGTGCAGAACGAAAAATACTGTGAAGGGATTTTTTTTCGTCAGGATTCTTTTCGAGTTTGAGAAGTGATTCATTTAGGTTTTGTATATGCTCATGCGCCTCTTGGACAAACATATCCCTATACTTGTCAAGCATTGTTTTCTACCGCCCTTATAATTTCCTCAGCTATCTTTTCTGCTGGAACAAGTTTGTTGATAGCATCAAGCTCTTTGGCTGCTCTTGCCATACCAAAGATTACTGAAGATGATTCATCTTGGGCTATTGTAACACCTCCCCTCTTCTTAATCATCTTCATGCCAAATGCTCCATCCTGACCCATTCCAGAAAGCAAGACCCCAATAGTTTTATCACGATAAACTTCCGATGCGGTAACCATTGCCATATTTACCGATGGTCTGACACCCATTCTTTTTGGACCTTTGTTTAAAGAAACACTAAAAGACGGTTTAACTACGAGATGGTTGTCTCCGGGTGCAAGTAACGCAGCTCCGCTTTTGATTTTTTCGCCATTATTGGCTTCTTTGACTTGCAGTCGGGATCTCTCATTTAGACGCATTGCAAAATATTTTGTAAAGTTATCTGACATGTGCTGAACTATAATGACGCCTGCCTTCAAATCAGCAGGAAGGCTAGCCATTATTTGGCTAACTACACCTGGGCCACCGGTTGAAGCACCAATGACATCTACCCTATTAGCTGTAGGCGTATCTAGTTTTTTGAAAGAATCCTGGTTTAAAGAGTAATGATATGAAAAGAGCCTTGGTTTTGCTCTTGCCGCAATCTTTATTTTTGAAACTAAGCTAGTTTTTAATTTCGTAATCTTTTCTGTGTTAACCATAGGGATAGTTGCAAAATCAACAGCACCACAGTCTAAAGCATCAAATAATATCTGAGTGCCCCTTTGAGTATAACTACTGACCACTATGGTTGGAATGGGGCTGTCTTTCACCATAGTCTCAAGAAAGGTAAGACCGTCCATATTGGGCATTTCAAGATCTAAAAGTATGACATCCGGTCTTTCTTGCTTGATTTTTCTGAACGCTTGAGTTCCGTCTTGAGCCTTGCTGATAACTTTAATTTCACGAGTCGAAACCGTGTCTGATAAAAGTTCTGTAATGAGGTGTGAATCGTTCACTACCATTACTTTGATGTTATCTTGACGAACATCCCCATTAGC
>JBQTIK010000068.1:0-9604 GCA_052388195.1 Nitrososphaerota archaeon
CGATGGGACTTGAACCCATGACATCCAGCGCCCGAGGCTGGCAGTCTACCAAGCTGACCTACGTCCCCAGTTTCTGTAAAAAATTTATTAGTGTTATGCATAAATTATACGAAATAAAATGAGATACGATTGACAGTTGCTATTTATCTTGCTCACTTAAACCCTGTCACCAAGGCTCATGTTGAGATTATAGAAGAACTGAAAAAGGAAAATCAAGTACGTGTGATGCCTGTGATATTTATGAATAGGGGAAACGAGGTCAATAGTAGAAGTTTCCCTTTTAATTTTGAGCTACGAAAGAAAATGCTTCAAGCGGTTTTTGCCGATTTGATTTCTGTGCTTTCAAATTATACGTTTTATGCTCCTTTTGCCAAGTATATGCCACCACTTTTTTCACCATTTTCATGGAGCTTAAAAAAACAGATCCTCGACGGTCTTTCAGAAGATTATTTCACATATACCGGCGATAGAGTAGAAGGATTCGTGCTAAGACTTTATGGTCTCAATCCTAAAATAGGAACAAGAAAAGTGATCTCTGCCTCTTTTGTAAAGGAAAAGATGTTTGAGGCGGCACGCGGAAAAGATACAGGGTGGGAAAAGGATGTTCCCCCTGAAGTGGTTAAGATAATACATGAAAACTGGGATGTTGTGAAAAAATACTCAACTGTAAAAGACCTCACATATAGAATTCTTGGAATGAAATTTCCAAGTAATGGTTTCTGGTAGAAATAGATTAATTACAGACGTATTCGTTGTTTTATATGAAATCTTTTAGTGCAAAATTTGCTTGGTTTGACGGCAAGTTCGTAAGAGTCGAAGAGGCAAAGGTTCCTGTTATGACTCATGCAATTCATTATGGGACTTCTGTCTTTGAGGGTTTGCGTGGTTACTGGAATTCAGATAATCTTAACATCTTCAGACTTAATGATCATATCAAAAGGTTCAGAAATTCCGGAAAAGTTTACTCCATTTCCTTGAAATTTACAGACAGGCAAATTTCAAATGCAATAATTCATCTTTGCAAGAAAAATAAAGTAAAGCAATCATGCTACATTAGACCGTTTTATTTTGTAGGAGAATATGGAATAAATTTGAATGTGACAGAAAAGGCTCCTACTCATGTTGCAATAGTTATGCTTCAGTTTGGAGATTTATTTAACAAAAATGGAATAAGAGCAGCCGTATCATCGTGGAGGCGGATTCATGACACCTCTACTCCTACCCTTGCAAAGATGGGTGGAAATTATCTCAATTCAATCTTGGCCACACAAGAAATCAAACGTAATGGCTATGACGAAGCTATAATGCTTGATCAATTAGGAAATGTCAGCGAGGCACCAGGAGAAAACATCTTTCTTGTAAGAAATGGTAAGATGATAACGCCTCCTCCTAGCTCGTCTGCACTTGAGGGGATAACAAGAGAATCTGTCATTAGGTTAGCTGAGGATATGGGATATCAGGTCATAGAAAGAGAAATTACCCGTACTGAACTTTATCTTTCAGAAGAGATTTTCCTGACAGGTACGGCAGCCGAGATTACCCCAATTATATCAATAGATGACAAAAAGATTGGAGCCGGGAGGATTGGCAAGATAACAAATCAAATACGCGCTGCCTATTCTGATATAGTAATGGGCAAGAACAGAAAATACTTCCATTGGATAACTGCAGTGTATTAACGTGAAGGTTGTTCAGATAGGAGTAGGCGGGTGGGGCAAAAACCATGCAAGGATTCTTTCACAGATTAGCGTCTTAAGTGCAGTGTGTGATATAGATCCTACAAAAGCAAAAGAATTTGGAACAAAATATGCCGTGAATCATTATTCTTCTGTTGAATTGCTTTTAGACTCTGAAAGATTTGATGCGGCCTTTGTTTGTACACCAACTTCTACTCATTATTCCTTAGCAACAAAACTCTTGCAACAAAAGAAGAATGTATTTGTAGAAAAACCGATGACCTATCTATCTCATGAAGGAGAGGAGCTGCTCAAGCTTGCCAAGAGAAATAAGGTAGTTCTTACATGTGGTTATGTAGAGAGATTCAATCCTGCAGTTGCATTGGTAAAAGAGTATGTTAAATCAAAAAAATATGGTGATCTTATAATGCTTGAATTTCATCGCGAAAACAGGATGCCATTACATATAAAGGATGTAGGCATAATTTATGATACTTCAGTACATGATATTGACACAGCTATGTGGTTGTTTGATGGTACCCCAGAAGTTGTATTTGCAAGGGCTGGAAAAATAAGACATGAGCACGAAGATTTTGCAACCATAATGCTTGGTTTCAAAGACAATCGTGTGGCCGTTATTGCATCAAACTGGGTAACTCCTACAAGAGTAAGAAAGTTTAGTGCTGTCTGTGGTGACGCAATAATAACTTCAGATTTTATCTCACAAGAAATAAAGATTAAGACAGACAGTGGGACAGAAATCCCAGGAAAGAAAGTTGAGGAACCATTGTTTTTAGAAATAAAAAATTTTCTTGCTGCATCTGCGGGTAAGGAAGAGATAATAGTAAAACCAGAGCATGCTGTAAATACAACAAAGATTGCAGAGGCAGCACTTTTATCTAGTCAAAAAGGAACTCCAATTTATCTGGACCTAAAATGAACAAAAAAATGATGCAAATGCTTGCTTGTCCGATAGACAAACATTTTCCTCTTGAAATTTTTGAATCGAATTCAAGAGAAGAGATTGTGTTAGAAGGTGCCATTTATTGCACAAAGTGTTCTAGATTCTATCCAATAATAGAGGAAATTCCAATAATGTTACCTGATGAGCTAAGGGACAAGAATCAGGATATCGAGTTTTTAAAAAGAAATCAATTCACGTTGCCAGAAAAAATAACAAAGCAAGCATTACCGTGGCACTTGTGATATCGTTGGTAACAAATTTTATTTCAGAAAAGGCAAAAATCGGGAAAAATGTCAGAATATGGCATTTTGCCTATGTGGGTGATAACACAGAAATAGGCGATAACGTAAAAGTTGGCTCCCTCTCGCATGTTGATTATAATGTAAAGATAGGCGAAAATACCATGATCGAAGGACTGGTTTACATTCCACCTCTTTCTCTTATAGGAAAAAATGTCTTTATTGGTCCTGCAGCTGCCTTGACAAACGACCCATATCCTCCAAGTAAAAAGCTTGTTGGAGTTACGATAGAAGATGGTGCGGTAATAGGAGCGGGGGCAGTAATTAGAGCTGGAGTAACAGTTGGCAAAAACAGTGTAGTCACCATGGGGGCTGTAGTCACAAAAGATGTTCCTGAAAATACTGTTGTGGCTGGAGTACCAGCAAAGATCAAATATTCTAGAGAGGAATATGATAAAAGGAAGAAAAAATGGGAAAACAGTTAGTGTTTAATCTGTTTGTGAAATATCCAATTTTTAATCTTTGAAAGAATGTAAATCCAAATAATAACAAGTATTATTGCAATTACTGCTTTGACTCCTGATGTAAGAAAAGAATCGAGTGTCTCATATCCAGTTATGGATATTGGTGCTGTAAATAAGATCAATAATCCTCCTCCCACTATGATCAAAATCCACATTACAAAAATGAATGAAAAAATGTGTGCTCCTTTCATATTTTTATTCCCATCATAAAGGCAGTAATAATTGCAAGAGCTGCTGAAAAAAGAGCGAGTCTAAATATTACAAATCCTATTTGTTTTTCTGTCATTGGTCCTCCTGCAAGAATTAATCTCACAAGTGTAACTGGTGCGTCTCTATCAGTTGTGGCCATAAGCTTAAAGTCATCTGTATGTGTAACTGGGTTTGATTTTATCTGCCTATGTTCTATTACGCGTTTAACACTTGATAGAAACAAAAATGAGTTTATTACTGCTGGCAAAAGTGCTACAGCTGCTATTACCTCCACCTGACCAACAATTGCTATTACACCATACATTGCTCCAAGAGTCAGAGCGCCAGAATCGCCGGGGAATATTCTACTAGGAAATTTATGATATTTATAAAAGGCCAAAGATACAAATCCAAGTGGTAGACTTGCAATAGCAATTTCATAATTTTGCATTACAAAAAGTGATACAGCAAGTGTAAAGCTTGCAATGGTCATGAATCCACTTGCCACACCGTTTAAGACGTCTATTGAATTTATTGTATTACCAGTTATTGGGATCATAAATATTATTATTACAAGATACAATACAGGAATCTTTACTGCGCCAAAAAGTGGGAACGCAAGATTTGAATCATAAGCCCCAAGTAAAATGATTGGAATTGCAGAAACTGCGAGAGCTACTGGTTTGAACCATCCCCCTAAGGTCTTTCTGTCGTCTATTATACCCACTATAAATGCAAGTGAAGTTGTAACAAGAACGGCTACTATTTCTATTGTGGGAAAAAAAGCATATAATGTAATCTCTGATGCTAAAATTCCAATTATTATGGATGGACCACCTGGCCTTGGTATCATAGCACCACCAACCCTGTTGTAATCTTTTACTACTAGATTGCGTTTTTCTAGTGCTCTTATTAGGAAAGGAGTAATTATGTAAACTGAAAAAAACGCTATAGCTGAAACTAGTACTACAGGAATAATCTGATCTAGCACTATCTTACCTGTCGTAATTGTGTCTTTATGCTTTCTGCAAGGGACAGACCTATCTTGTCTATTTTTGCCAGTTTCTCTATTGAAATTTCAGATAAGTCATGAAGATTTTTGATGCCATTTTTGTAGAGCATACGCGATCGAATTCTGCCTATACCACGTATCTTCACAAGCTCAACTAGATCTTCTTTTATTCCATATAATATTCTCTGCCGTAAAACATTTAATTCATCTAAAAGATCGTCACGTCCTTCCAGCTTGGCAAGTTCATAAAGTGAATAAGCAAGCCAATCACTGTTTTCTGCCATCCTGTGCATATCTCCGGATTCTATACCTAAATTATCTGAAAGGAAGATCTCACTTGATTCATTTATCCAGGCATGCATTACAAGAAGACTCCTTGAGCAGTCATATTCTGAAATGCCCTCGATCAGCTCTGATGCATTGTTTTCAAGTAGTGTGCCTATAGTTTCATAGTCTTTGTTTCTAAGAGCAAATTTAGGAAAAAAATCTTCACAGCTTGTAATAAGGTGTAAAAATCCTAGTGCATGGTGTCTTCGCTCCGAGGTTTTTTGTAACGCTTTTCTAAAAGAAACAGCTGTTAATGGATCAATGTACAGCACAGATGTTTTTTTACCAAACTCTGTTGCTACAAATCTCTCTCCTTTTTCTTTTATCAATTCTTCCAGTTCAAGATAGTCCAATGTTATTTGTATCTTGAATTTTATCGTGGGTTTCCTTATCTGAGAACCTACAAGAGTTTCAGAGAAAAAATTTACTATTTCGTCTTTTTTAATGCCAGGGGTTGTCGCTATCAAGCTTAAAATGTGTGTTCGTAGCGACCTATCGTCTGTAAGTTTGGATACAATTGGCTCTGGTGTGCCATTTACATAATAATCAATAAGTTCAGCGCCATTTGAATTGCCGACAATAATAGCCTCCCCAAATTTGTCATATTGTGGCCTACCAGCTCTGCCACAGAGCTGTTTGTATTCGAGAATGCTTATGGGTTTGTTTGCACCGAATTTCGCATCATATCTGTTTATGTTAGATATGATAACACGCCTTGCTGGAAGATTCACGCCAGCTGCAAGCGTTGGTGTTGAGGCAAGCAGTTTTATCTTTCCATTTCGAAACTCTGACTCAATTGTTTCACGGCAGTTTTGGTTGAGACCTGCATGATGAAATGCAACTCCCTTTTTCACAAGAGTAGCCAAATTCTTGATGAGATCTGTGTGTTCATTTTCATTAAGAATTTTCTTAGATATTTTATCAAGTTCTTTTTTTTCTTCTTCTGCAAGACTTTTTCCTACAACATCAGCAGCTTTAGCAGCAAGTGAAGAAGAGCGTGCACGTGTTTCAGCAAACAAGATAGCTTGACCACCGTTTTTTAGTGAATCTATGCCAAGATCTACTGGAGGTCCTCTCATACTTGTCTTAATTTCAAAGTTTTCCCCATTTTGCATAGTAACGATACCACCATCGTATACTCCTTCCCAAAGTGGCACTGGTCTCCAGTCACTTTCTACTAAATTGCATCCAAGCCAAGAAGAGATTTCATCTGCGTTTGTAATGGTTGCACTCAGTGCAAGTAACTGTGGATGTTGCTCTAACAACTTTAATTTTGTAAGTACGATTTCAAGTGTAGGTCCTCTTTCTATATCACCAAGAAGATGTATTTCATCAGCTATAATGAGGGTAATATCATCTAGCCATTCTACGCTATGCCGAATAACTGAATCCATTTTTTCGTTTGTGACCACAATGATATCACTTTTCTCCAGATTTTTGTCAGTTAAATCAAAATCTCCGGTTGATATTTGCACTCTTATCTTTCTTCCAAAATCCAATGATTCTAATTTTTTAAATTCAGAGAATTTTTCTGAGGCAAGAGCCTTGAGGGGGCTAAGATAAACTATTTTCCCTTTTTTTTGAAAAAGATGATTCAGCATAGCAAATATTGCAATCAATGTCTTTCCACTTGCCGTAGGCGTAGCAACAAGGATGTTTTTTCCTTCTAGCAGACCTGCTTTTATGCTGTTTTCCTGTGGTGGATAAAGCGTTTCATAGGCTAGAGTGTGGAGAAATTCAATTGCTGGTTTTGGGAGATTAAGCTGCGATACTTTCATACCCGGTTATAATGACCGGGTTTTGATTCATAAATAGCTGACTCGCGCTGCAGCTTTTTGATATATTTACGAGCTTCTTCCTCTGTAAATTTGCCTGTCTTGACAAGTTCCTTGACAAACATCTTTTCCTCAACTGGCCTTTTTTCGTCGCCTTCAAGGGATTTCATAACATCCATGAATAACTGCATCTTTGAAACTTCGCTATGTGGCCTTCCTTGAAGAACACCAAGATCAACTTGTCCTGTGTTAACATCTACCCCAGCATCTTCCAGCATACTTTGGATCAAAAAGATAGCTCTTTCTGCGTCTTCTGCATCTACCTGATTTTTCATCAACAATCTTGCCCTAGCTGTAGCTAATCTTACTAATCCTTCAAGCTGTCTTGGAGTTACTGTTATCATTCCTTCTGATTCAACATTTCTCATTTTCATATAATATTCAAGTATCTTATCTTCAGCTTCTTGTGTTAGAACCGGTTCTATTCTTTTCGCATATGAGAGGTACTTTGTAAGAATATCTACATCGATAAGCGATTTTGTATCTACGCTAGAGCTTCGATGAAGGCTGAGTATATGTTTGGCTATCCTACTATCTCTTTCTTTTGATGGAACGTCCCTTACTACAAAAATCAGATCAAATCTTGTAAGAAGTGGAATTGGAAGGTTGACGTTTTCTGTTATATTTTTGAATGGATCATATTTTCCATACATTGGGTTTGCTGCAGCTAAAATCGAAGTTCTAGCATTTAGAGTGGCAACAATTCCACCCTTTGCAATACTGGCAGATTGCTGTTCCATTACCTCATGTAGTGCACTTCTATCCTCTGGTCTCATTTTGTCAAATTCATCAATGCAAACCAGACCTTGATCACCAAGAACAACTGCACCTGCTTCTAACATCATTATGCCAAGTTTATCCCTCACAACCGCTGCAGTAAGTCCAGCAGCCGTAGAACCTCTACCTGATGTATATAATCCTCTAGGCGCAATTCTTGCACAAAATTTTAACATTTCACTTTTAGCAGTACCAGGATCACCAACAAGGAAGATGTTAATGTCACCGCGAATCTTGGCACCATCTGCAAGGACTCTTTGTTTTGAACCAACAACCAAAAGCAAGATTGCTTCTTTTATCAAATCGTGCCCGTGAATATGCGGTGCAAATGATGTCACTAGTCTATCATAGACATCTGGATTTGTTGCAAGTGATTTGATTATCTTTTCTTCATCTGGTGAAATTTCTTCTCTTTCTGTACTTCGAGAAGTTTTGGTTCCTCTTCCTCCAAGAAACTCAATATTGTTTCCTTGGATTCGTAATCTGTAGATACCACTTTTACCACGCATAGATGGTATGTGTTCTTGTTCAATTCTTACTATTCCTGTAAGTATCACACGGTCTCCAGGTCTTGCATTATCAACTAAATCTTGTAATACTGTAACGTCTACATAATGTGGTAGCTGACCTGGTGGCAAGTCTTCTGGTAATTCCTGTAGCCTTACCATCTGAAAGTCAATAAATCGACTCTTTTCAGGACTAAGTTCTAGATCCTTATGTGTGCACTTACCATCGCTACATTTCAATGGTTCATTTAATTCAAGTCCTTTTTCGTGTATTACCTTGGTTTGATGGCCTTCTGGGCAAAGATAAACGAGTTCCTTTGCAAGTGGTTTAATCTCAGACGATCTGACAACCATTCCTGAAACACTTGTCATCTTTCCAATTATTTCGGCATTTATCTCACGTAAGCTACGTTGCAGCGGATAATTTGATATTCTTACTCTAACATCGTGCTGTATTTTTTCAGCATACTGGGAAAATCTTTCTTTTAGAATATCTTTTATTGCTTTAGCAAAAGCATTCAGTATGTCATCGGGCTCATTATTAAAAACTGATTCTATCTCTGGATTCGATACTAGATCATTATAATCAACTACAAGATACTGAATTTTCTTTGCTAACATCTGATCTATTTCTTCTACGTATTTGTATGCGCCTGACTTATCCTTGAATTGAGTTAGAAACTCACGTACTTGATCTACACGTTTTGATGGAGTTGGTGTGGGTGTTGAAAGTTCGCTCATTTCTTGTCACCTAAAAATTGTTTTTTAAAATTAACGCTCTGTGAATGTATTGAATCAAAAAGAGCCCGTTCCTCTATTGATAATTTTTTTGCAAGATCTGAAGTCATCTTTGAAGAGTCTGCCAGTCTAATTATTTTCCCTTGTCTTTTTCGTATAAGAGTGTTCAACATACTTTCTACTTTATCACTATCTTGTTGCGGGAGTTTTTGCACATATGATCGTACTTTTATATAAAAATCAGAATCAAGTGTAGAAAGATCAAAATCGCCTTGTACATTTTCCTTTACAATAGCTTGTTTCAAGGCTACAATCATATCGGTGTCCTGAATATCTACCAATTTTTCTGATTCTAATACATTGGCTACCCAACGTGGTATAGTAAGAATTTCACCATGCTTTGCATCTATAGATACCTCGGATGCGTTAACTTTGATATCGTGGTTAAAGGTAACTTTGACATCCTGTAGACGATATCCAAGGGTGTGAACTTGCGTTAGATCGGAAATCTCCAATGTGCATGAAACTCCATTCAGGGATTTAATGGGATCGATCGATCAATTCCGTTAACAATTAGCTTTGATCATTTGATCTTAGAGGTAATTTATTAGGTGAGAGAATTGGTATCAGCTTATGACCGAGTCTAATATGTGGGTGGAAAAGTACCGCCCCATGAAGCTTTCTTCCATAGTAAACCAGAAGGAGACCATAGGCAGTCTAAAGTCACTTTTGAAGAACATATCAGAGATGCCACATCTAATGTTTTCAGGGTCTGCAGGGGTTGGAAAAACGACTACAGCTCTATGTTTGGCTAGGG
>JBQTIK010000069.1:0-10072 GCA_052388195.1 Nitrososphaerota archaeon
TCGCTTAGATGTAGAGCTTTTTGTCATAAATCAAGACTAATATGTAGATTCTAAAGAACTGCTCGATATGGCCCTAATTGAGGCTTCGGTTCAAATAAATGCGCCAACCGAAAAGGTTTGGAACATAGTATCCGATCTTGATGACGAGCCAAAATTTTGGAAGGGTACAAAAGAAGTTAGAAACATATCAAAAGAAGGCAATGTTGTGACACGCGAAATAACTATTGCCTTTAAAGACTCTAAATGCATACAAACAGTAACACTTTATCCAAAAGAAAAGATCCAAGCAGTGTTTACCAAGGGGATAATAAACGGCACAAAAACTGTTACTCTCATCCCAAAAGAGAACGGCACTCAGCTAGATGTAGTATGGGACATTAAACTCTCAGGAATGATGGGCATGTTTACAGGTATGGTTAAAAAACACATCCAAAGTGGAACCGAGCAAGCACTTCAAAGCATAAAACAAGAAGCAGAGAGATAATTCATGGAACCTGCCTTGGACATTTTCAACTCTGTACTATCAGCAATTCTTGCGGGAGTTTCTATTACTTGGATTCTTTTGATAAGATCAATGTGGATTTCATTTAGAGACACTCCTTTTTTGGACAGGTTTGAAGTAAAATCCTATTCAAAACCAAAGGTGTCAGTTATTTTGCCTGCAAGAAATGAAGCAGTTTTTATTGAAAGATGTCTTAATTCACTTGTAGATCAAGATTATGAAAATTATGAAATAATTTCAGTTGACGACCGCTCTCAAGATAATACTGGGCAAATAATCAAAAAAATTGCAGAAAAGAATCTCAAAATAATTCATGTTCTGGCAGACCCAAAACCAGAAAAATGGATGGGCAAAAACTGGGCTTGCTTTGAGGGATTTAAAAGAGCTACTGGCGAGCTTTTGCTTTTTACAGATGCTGATACAAAGTATTCTAAAGAGTTGGTCTCACTTTCTGTTTCACATCTCTTAAGTGAAGGACTGGATGCACTAACTGTAATTCCAAAAATGCTTTGCCTTGACAGATGGACAAAAATAACTTTGCCCATGCTTTCTACATTTTTACACACTAGATTTTCTGCGCTACGGGTAAATGATCCATCAAAAAGAACTGGCTATTTTTTCGGTAGCTTTTTCATAATCAAAAGAAAGACATACGAATCTGTTGGAACTCATGAGGGAGTAAAAAGTGAGCTTATAGAGGATGGTGCGCTTGGTAAAAAAGTAAAGGAAGCCGGTTTTAAGATGAGGATGGTGCGTGGCGAACATCTTCTTGAGGCAGTGTGGGCACGAGACTGGTCTACTTTATGGAATGGACTTAAGAGGCTTGTGATACCGCTTTATTTGCAAAGTAAAAAGATTGCGGTTGGAATATTTTTTGCTGTTCTCTTTTTGCTTTTCATGCCATTTCCTATTTTGGCATACTCTATACCATTTGCAAATATGGCAGAATCGTTTTCTGTTCTTTTTTCTGTTTCTGTAATTTCAGTAATACTGATCTACATCGCAGCAATTCTTGTAGCAAAAAAAGGTTTGAGTCTTAGTTTAGGCCATGCACTGCTTGGTCTGGTTGGAGGCTTTATTATTGTGTCAGGCTTTGCCAGTGGAATTTTACAAGCAAAAAGCAACACTGCAGTTATGTGGAGAGGCAGGACTTATTCATTAGCAGATCAAACCCAAAACTCGATAAATGTGTAGTAAGAATTATAGATGAACTGGTCACACCAGCTTTGTGGATAAAACAAGCGCTATTTTAGGTGGAGTATGTGGCGGTATTGCGGTATTACTGGTATTTGCGTTCGTTCTGTCGCCGCAAAGAGCTGAGATCCCATCACAGGATCTTATTGTTTCAAATGGACATGATTTGCAGACTGTAGGTGAATCCACACCACTACCAAAGTTTGGCGAGATCTCACTTGCAGATCTTTTTGAAAAATCAGATGATGGTGTAGTTAAAGTCTCTGTGCGTAGATCAATAGAACTGCCCAGTAGCCGCTCTCTGGGTTCCGGTTTTGTCTATGATGTAAATGGGCATATAATCACAAATAGTCATGTGGTTGAAGATGTACAAAAAATCACGGTAACATTTCTTGATGGAACGTCATATAATGCCAAAGTTATTGGAACAGATCCTTATACCGATCTTGCTGTCATTAAAGTAGATGCTGACCCATCACTTTTGCATCCATTGCCCATAGGAGATTCTTCTATTCTGCGCGTGGGTGATCAAGTTGCAGCAATTGGAAATCCTTTTGGACTTTCTGGATCTATGACTTCAGGCATAGTAAGCCAGCTAGGAAGACTTTTATCAACTCCAGGCACCTCAGCGTTTTCAATACCAGATGTTATTCAGACAGATGCGGCAGTAAATCCTGGAAATTCTGGCGGACCCTTGCTTAACATGAAAGGTCAAGTAATAGGAATCAATACGGCAATCCAATCTGGAACTGGCGAATTTGCTGGAATTGGTTTTGCAGTCCCATCTAATACCATATCGAAAGTTGTTCCGGTTTTGATAAAAGAGGGAAAATACAAACATCCATGGCTTGGAATATCTGGGGTAGACATTGATCCTGACCTTGCCAACATTCTTGGGTTGAAGGATACGAAGGGATTCTTAGTAGTAACTGTTGTAAAAGATAGCCCTGCTGAAAAGGCTGGAATCCATGGCTCCTCAGAGACAAAAGAGGTTGATGGTATAAAATACCAGATTGGTGGCGACGTAATTTTATCAATAGATCATAAAGATGTAAGAAAGATTGATGATATTTTGATTCACTTACAAGCTGAAAAAAAAGTTGGTGACACTATTGTTCTTGAGATACTTAGGGAAGGCCGTGTCACAAACTTTGAATTAATTCTTGAGGAAAGGCCAAGCAACACACAACCTTAGTACAAGCATAAATACCTCCACCTAAGGTATGTGAGGTATTGAGTAAACTGATCTCAAATTGCGAGGCTTTAAACAAAACTCTGGATGGAAGAAAATTATCAAAGGATGATGCATGCCAAATTTATCATGAATCACAAAAAAACCCATCAGAGCTTTTTCAAACAGCTAAGATTTTAAGAAATAGATACAAAGGAAAAACTGTTACTTATTCTAGAAAAGTCTTTTTCAACCTAGTAAATCTTTGTAGAGATACTTGTTCTTACTGTACTTACAAGTCAGAGCCAGACCGGCCAAAGCTTTCCTTGATGTCAAAACAAGATGTTTACAATCTTGCAAAACTTGGGAAATTACACAAATGCACAGAAGCATTATTTGTTACCGGCGAAAGACCAGAACAGAAATATCAAGAGGCAAGGGCGTGGCTTAAAGAGAATGGATTTGAAAGCACTGCAGAGTATTTAGTGCACTCTTCAGAGGTTGCGCTTCAAGAAGGACTGTTTCCCCATACAAACGCAGGCAATCTGACCAAGTCTGAGATGAACGAACTCAAAAAGACCAACGTTAGCCTAGGCCTTATGCTTGAGAACTCTAGTGAACGCCTCTCCGAAAAAGGAATGCCACACCAGTTTGCCCCAAGCAAAAATCCAAAAGCAAGACTTCGAGTACTAGAAAATGCAGGCGAGCTTAAAATTCCTATGACAACCGGGATTCTTATTGGAATTGGCGAGACTATCTTTGAGATAATTGATTCTATATATGCCATGAAACAAATCCATGAAAAGTTTGGACATATACAAGAAATTATTTTACAAAACTTTCAGCCAAAACTAGATACAGCTATGAGAAATTTTCCATCCGCAGAAGAAATCTATTTCAAAAAAATAGTTGCGCTTGCTAGAGTAATAATTCCTGGTATGAATATTCAGATTCCACCAAATCTTTCTCCAAACTCATATGAAGACTTTCTTTCAGTAGGAATCAATGATTGGGGAGGAATCTCTCCACTTACTCCAGACTATGTCAATCCTGAATTTGCATGGCCTTCAATCGATGCTGTAAGAAAAAAATCAACCGAGGCGGGATTTGAGTTTAGAGCAAGACTTCCTGTATATCCAGAATTCATTTCTCTTGTAGAACCAGAACTGAGAGACAAGATTTCAGAAATTTCAGACTCTAGAGGTCTTGTAAAAATGGAGTATCTAATATGACACTACAAACATCATCGTTTGATTTCCTTTTAAGACAAGCTGATCCACTAGTAGCTGAAACTTTAGAAAGAGCACTTTCTGAAAAAGAAATCACGGTAGAGGAAGCTTCAAGATTGTTTTATGCCAAGGGAATAGATTTTCATCTTATTGGAATGGTTGCAGACGAATTAAGAAAAAGAAGGGTAGGCGACATGGTGACATATGTCATAAACAGGAACATCAACTTTACAAACGTCTGTATCAAACAATGTGGCTTTTGCGCATTTAGTAGAGATTTTCGTGAAGACGAAGCCTATTTTTTGCCAATAGAAGAGATAGTCAGACGTGCAAAAGAGGCAAGGGCACTTGGTGCAACCGAAGTTTGTGTCCAGGCAGGCCTTCCTCCAGACATGGATGCATATACCTATGAAAACATTTGCAGGGCCATAAAAAAAGAGATTCCAGATATTCACATTCATGGTTTTTCTCCAGAAGAGGTACTTTATGGTGCAACTAGATCCAATCTGTCAGTAAAAGAATATCTTGTTAGATTAAAAGAAGCTGGAGTTAATTCTCTGCCGGGAACCGCTGCAGAAATTTTAGACCAAAAGCTTCGAGATAAGATCTCTCCTGGAAGGATAAGTGTCAAAAACTGGGTCGAAGTAATCAAGACAGCCCACAAACTTGGAATTCCTTCAACCTCCACGATAATGTTTGGACATTTGGAAACACCAGAAGACAGGGCAAGACACATTGCCTTAATACGCGAAATACAAAAGGAGACCGGTGGATTTACAGAGTTTGTTCCACTAAGTTTCATACACAACGAAGCTCCAATGTACAAACACAAGCTTCATGATGGAATAAGAAGTGGAGCTGACGGAAACGATGTTCTTTTGATGCACGCAGTGGCAAGAATAATGCTAAACAATTTCATAAACAACATTCAGACCTCATGGGTAAAAGAAGGTGGAAATATGTCACAGCTTTTGCTTTTGTGGGGTGCAAACGATTTTGGTGGCACTTTAATTAATGAAAGTATATCAACAGCAGCTGGCGCACAATACGGTCAACTTCTAAAGCCAAAGGACATACGACGTTTTGTAAGACAACTTAGTAGGATCCCTGCTCAAAGAACCACTGTCTATAAGATAATACAAACATACGAATCAGAAGAAACTGAAGATGTTTTGGACAAAATACAGGACACTTCACAATTTGGTTCGTACCATGAATTAATAAAATTGGGCAAATATAGGTACAAAAACAACAGGCGAGATTAGTTGTCAGTATGTGATACGGTTCTTTCTAAAGCTAAAGCGTTACATATAGACGAGTGTGAGGCGTTTTTTGTAGAAAGAAAGGTGATCACAGTAAGAACAACAGACTCTGAGATTGCCGAGATAAAACAAAACCAAGAGAGATCTCTTGCTGTAAGAATAATACATCAGAAACGAATTGGTTCTGCCAAAACCAGCAACCTTGATGAAAGCAACAAAGTTGTAGAAGACGCACTAAAATCAACTTCTCTTGTAAAACCAAAAAATTATTGGAAGTCTTTGCCATTGAGTGCTAAATTCATGTCCCTTGAGAAACTTTATGATCAAAAGCTGGCGGATATTTCAGGTGTACAAGCTTCTGACATCGCACAAGCTATGATCAATTCAGCAATGCATCAGAAAGTTACAACAATTTCAGGATCTCTAAATATTGTTTTTGAAAAAATTCAGATTGCAAACAGTGGTGGATTGAACTGTTCAGACAAGGCTACCTACATAGCTGGCAACATAAATGCGGATTCAAACGTTGGCAGCTCTCCAGTAAGTGGGGTTGGTGCCGTTTCAGCAAGAACGATGAGTGTGTTCTCCCCAGAAACCGTAGGAAAAGAGGCAACAGACATGTGTATAAATTCTATAAATCCAGAAAGATGTGAGTCTGATACTTACAGCATAATATTTGAGCCCTATGCTATTGGGGAGATGCTTGCCTTTGTATTTTCTTCAAATTTTAATCTAAAAGTCTATTCAGAAAAACGAAGCTGTTTTTCAGAAAAACTTGGTGAAAAGATAGCTTCAGAAAATTTTAGTCTAATTGACGACCCACATTATCCTGAAGGAATAGGCAGTAAACCGTTTGATGATGAGGGAGTACCCACTATGCCAAGGCCACTGATAGACTCTGGTGTGTTTGCAAATACCTACTCTGATTCTTTTTATGCCTTCAAGGAAGGAAAGCAATCTTCAGGCAATGCGTGTAGGCCAGCTTCTCCTGCAGGCAGATCTGCGCAACCAATCCCTTTTCCATCACCACACAACCTAAGGATAAAGGGAAACGCTTTGACTAAAGATGAAATGATCAAGGATACGAAAAAGGGGTTAGTTGTAGGAAGACTGTGGTACACATACGCTGTCAATCCTGAACGTGGCGACTTTTCTTGCACCGCAAGAAGTGGGGTAAGGATAATAAAAAATGGTGCAGTTAAAAGACCAGGAAAGTCTGTTCGCATAGTTCACAATCTTCCTGTCCTATTACAAAACATATCAGCTATTGGAAATGACGTCAAAAACGTATTGCAGTGGGATTCGCTTCCCTCAATAACTCCTTCTGTTAAAGTTGAAGGAGTAAAAGCAATTTCAATTTAAAGATTCGGCAACACAAACTGAAAGCCTATACCAATCGCATATAAAATTAAAAGCATTATTCCACTTTTCAGATTTAGTTTGTTTCTAAACATTGGAATTAGTGCAATCAATGTAATTACAGTAACTAGGATCATTTGATATTCTAAAAGAGGTGTGTTTTGAATTTTTTCTCCAAATCCTCTATATGCCATTGCGCCAAAAACTGCAACAGAAAGAAGTAAGGTATTGTTTAGAATTTTGGATCCCAACACATTTGCTACGGCAATTGCAGCACCGCTAGCACCTTTACGAGCCAAAAGAATCATTGATATTTTCTCTGGCATCTCACCTGCAATTGGAGCTATTATAATTGCAAGTACAACAACTGAAACACCACTTTCTATTGATAAGTCCTTAAGAGAATGAACAAAAGGTTCTGCCCCTATGAAAATCCCCGCGGTTCCAGCTATGAAAATTATCATGGCTTTAGCAAAGTGTTTTTTTGACTGTCTTACCTTTTCTTCATGTACATCTGATTCAAGCGCTGCAGCCTTCTCATGTTTTATCTCACGGAAGGCAAAGTACAGGTATGCCACAAATAATGCGGTGAAGATAATTCCATCAAAGAAGTCATAACCATCAATGAACAAGACAGCGCCAAGAATTGCAGTTATCATCAAGAGAATTTTGTCTAGCTTGAATTGATTCACATCGATGAATTTCTGTGGAGCTTTTGAGAATCTAGTTGTGGCTATAATCAACATTATGGCAAGACCCAAAGTCATCATCAAAAGATTGCTGCCAAGTGCGGAACCAAGTGCTGCGTCATATGATCCGTCCACTGCAGCATATGCTACTATTGCAATCTCTGGAAGAGTTGTTGCAACACTAAGAAGTGTCCTACCTACGAATCTTGCACCCCATCTTTCTGCAAGATGTTCTGCGCCGTATGACAGCAGCCAACTTGCAAAAACGAGCTCTGCAAGCCAGCCTAACATCAAAAATACACTTTCTGCCAATTTCCTTTCCTACTTTGGCAGGTTGTTATAAGCCATTATTTGTGGCTATCATTGATACTTTACAATTATCATAGTCAATGTGGACTTGACACCATCTAACTTTCGTATCTTTGTAGTTATGGTTTCACGTAAAGTTTCCATCGAGTCTGCTTCTATTTCCATCAATACGTCATACACTCCATATACTCCGTATACTTCTTTGACATTTGAAATCTGTCGCAATTCATTTACAAGTTTGTTTTCTTTGCCAAGTTCTGCATTCATCAGCACAAATGCACTGTGCATACGAAGCATTTCTCTGGCTTGCATAAAAACAAATTGTATTTGTTGAAAAAAAGCTCCCACCTAGCTCAAAAAAGCTTTAAGTTAAGATTAATAAGGTAAGATACCGTACCATTACGGTAATATGAGGGCAAGAATGACATACATCCCAGTAGAGGTTGCAGACCAATTTTCTGACTTTATTATAACTAGAGATGAACAGGTTCTTGATGCCGTAAAGGCAAGAACGCGTGACTTTAGTACAATTTCCCTTCTAAAGCTGTTGTATCAGTTAAAGTGCAACTCTATGACTTTCTCCGATCTATATATAAAATCGAACATAAGAATGAAGAAGTCATTTCTTAATTACTTGCACCTCTGTGTAAAATACGGTTTTGTGACCAAGATAGCAGTAGGATCAAACATGATATACTCTATAACAGACAAGGGCAGGACCATGCTAGGTCTGTTTATTCAGAAAAGTAATTAGCCAGAGACAGTTCACGAAAAAGAGTGCATCGCAATGGTTTTCCAGAAGCTCAGGTGTATGAGCTCAGAAAAGTTAGGCTTGATAGTCCCATAATCTTTGCAGGCTTTGTTGGAGCTGGTCTTGCCGGATCTATAGCTGTTGGATACATAATTGAAAAGTTAAAGATGAAAGAGATTGGTTATATGAGATCAAAATACCTCCCACCATCCACTGTTTTTATACAAGGACGGTTACGTCATCCATTTCGATTCTATGCAAACAAGAGCAGAACAATCTGTGCAATAATTTGTGAAATTACCTTACGCATGGATGGCCTTTATACAATTGCATCATCGATTCTTGATTGGGCAGAAAAAAATGGTTCAAAAGAAATAGTTGTGCTAGATGGTGTTGCAAGCAATGAAAGTCATGACAATAAGGCTTTCTGTGCAGCAGAAGAAGATCTCTGCAGAGTTATGGCTGACAAGGGAATAAACATGATTCCACAGGGCTTTGTCACTGGAATTCCTGGGGCAATATTAAACGAGTGTCTGATACGAAAGATACGTGGAGTGACTTTGCTTGTTAGGGCAAATCCACAAAAGCCTGATCCTCTTGCTGCCTCAACCCTTGTAGAGGCAGTCAACCGAGCCTATGACACAGACATAGATGTCTCTGAGCTCAAAAAGCAGGAAAAGCAGTTAGGTCTTGACTTTAAAGAACTTTCTGATAAATACAGCGAGGCAAGAAAATCTGACACTGGTTTATACATGTAGTATATTTTATATATCATATATTATATTTAATCTTTAGTACATACAAATTCTTTTATTTCAAAACAGTCGGATCAAGCACAGTTGGGAATAACTTACAAGGATGCAGGAATTGACATTAAAAAAATAAAACAAAGCCAGGCAACAATTGGTAGACTTATCACATCAACATACAAGCTACAAAAAAAAGTGCATATAGCATCTGGTTTTGGTCATTACGCAGGAATTGTAGAAATTGCAGGGGGAAAACTTTTAGCAACACATACGGATGGAGTTGGTACAAAAGTCATCATATCCCAAATGATGAAAAAATATGACACAATAGGCATTGACTGCGTTGCCATGAATGTAAATGACATAATCTGTACAGGCGCTACGCCCATTTCGTTTGTAGACTATATAGCTGCAAACAAAAATGATCAGGAGATTTTTAAAAAAATTGTTCAAGGATTGGTAAGAGGTGCAAAAAAAGCACAGGTACCAATAGTCGGAGGCGAAACTGCAATAATGCCTGACGTAATATCTGGAAAAGGATTTGTGTTTGATCTTGTTGGAATGGTTGTTGGCATACTTTCTAAAAACCAGATGATTCTTGGAGATATGATTAACCCAGAAGATGTGATAATTGGAGTAAATAGTAGCGGGCTGCACTCAAATGGGTACTCCCTCGCAAGAAAGGTTTTACTTTCAAAATACTCGATTAAAGACAAGATTAAAGGACTTGGCATACTTGGCGATGCACTTTTAGAGCCAACCCAGATTTATGTAAGACCAGTTCTTGAGGCACTCGATGAATGTGATATACATGGACTTGCTCACATAACTGGTGGTTCATTTACAAAGCTTTTACG
>JBQTIK010000070.1:0-4203 GCA_052388195.1 Nitrososphaerota archaeon
GTTGCAGATCCACTTGCAATTGGTGGTACACAAACAGACAAGAGCATACGAAACATAATTGAAACTTGGGAGTCTGACATCAAGTACTATGAGAATTATCTTTATGACAGTTCTATTATTGTTGGAAGATACTATAAGATAGCAAATGGCAAACTTGAACCATTTAGCTATGAAATTCCAGACGAAGTACAGCTTGCACTAAAAGGTTTGCTATGGGACAAAGTTACAAACATAGGCATAATTGACTCAAAAGAATTTCAAAACCACATATCAGATTGGGCCAACTTACTAAACCAACCAATTCCAAAAATTAGAAGAGTAAGCTTCGATATAGAAGTAGAATCTGAGCCAGGCAGAATTCCAGACACAAAGGTAGCAGATAAAAGAATTACAGCAGCTGCATTTGCCGGAAGCGACGGTCTCAAGCAGGTCTTTGTACTAAAGAAAAAGGACAAGCAAGTAGGCACAAACGAGCTTTCTGCCGATGTTAAAGTTGTGTTTTATGAAGAAGAAAAAGACATGATAAAAGATGTTTTCAAGGTTTTGACTGATTATCCATTTGTAATTACATTTAATGGGGATGAATTTGATATGCCGTATATTTACAACAGAGCTGAAAGGTTGGGAATAGAATCAAAGGATATCCCATTGATCATGATGCGTGATTCAGCAACACTAAAGCACGGTGTTCACATTGATCTGTACAGAACATTTTCAAACCGTTCTTTTCAAATATACGCATTCAGTCACAAGTATACTGACTTTTCACTAAACAGCATAACTGAGGGACTACTAAATGAATCAAAACTTGATTATGGTGGCGAACTTGATGATCTCTCCTTGTATGAGCTTGCAAACTATTGTTACAATGACGCAAGACTCACACACATGCTAACAAGCTTCAACAATGATCTGCTGATGGATCTATTTGTTGTCATTACAAGAATTGCAAGAATGCCAATTGACGACATTTCAAGACTGGGAGTATCACAGTGGATTAGAAGCCTGTTTTATTTTGAGCACCGAAAGCACAATTTTTTGATACCACGTAGGGATGAACTTGATCAAAAATCTACTGCTGTGTCAACAGAGGCCATAATTAAAGACAAAAAGTACCGCGGTGGATTGGTTGTCGAACCACAAGCAGGAATACACTTTAACGTATCTGTGATGGATTTTGCAAGCCTGTACCCTAGCATAATAAAAGTGCGAAATCTTTCATATGAAACAGTAAGGTGCCCACATCAAGAATGTAGGAAAAATACCATTCCTGAGACAAACCATTGGGTTTGTACGCGTAAAAACGGCCTTACTGCACTTCTAATTGGGTCATTAAGAGACCTCAGGGTCAATTATTACAAGAGCCTTTCAAAGAATCCAGCACTTACCGAAGATCAAAGGCAACTTTACACAGTAGTAAGCCAAGCACTCAAAGTCATATTGAATGCAAGTTATGGAGTAATGGGAGCTGAGATCTTTCCACTATATTGTTTGCCCGTTGCAGAGGCCACTACAGCAGTAGGCAGATACACCATTTTAGAAACAATAAAAAAATGTAAGGCCGTTGAAATCGAGGTTTTGTATGGAGACACTGATTCTTTATTTCTAAAAGGTCCTACAAGAGAACAGATCCAAACTGTAATTGACTGGGCAAAAAAAGAATTTGGTGTAGATTTGGATCTTGATAAAGAATATCGTTACGTTGTGCTAAGCACAAGAAAGAAAAACTATCTTGGTGTGCAAAAGGACGGCAAAGTTGATGTCAAGGGATTGACAGGAAAAAAATCACACACTCCTCCTTTTATCAAAAACCTATTTTACGAAATACTTGAAATCTTATCTAAAGTACAGACCGGAGAAGAATTTGCGCAGTCAAAAGAAAAAATTAGTAACATGATAGCGCAGTATGCTAAAAAACTAAAGGCAAAAGAGATTCCACTTTCTGAGCTTACCTTTAATGTCATGATAAGCAAGGCACCATCAGAATACGTAAAAACTGTGCCACAACACATACGCGCAGCCAAACTTTTAGAACAGATCAGAGAAATAAAAAAAGGTGACACTATATCCTACGTCAAAATAATAAACAAACCTGGCGTAAAACCAGTTGAAATGGCGCGACCCGATGAGATTGATTCTGCAAAATACATGGAATTTATGGAAAGTACTTTTGATCAAATTCTTTCCTCGATGGACCTTGACTTTAATACACTAATTGGCGCACCAAAGCAGACAGGATTAGACCAGTTCTTTTGGAACTAAGTTTAAGATTGTGAGCTAATCAGTGTAATTATCTATGGCTAATATTCACATAATTTATAAAAGGAAGTTGTAATTTTTATAAATATGAGAATTGATTTATGCAGGACATGTGGTACAGAAATGAAAGAATTTCAAGCATGCCCAGTATGTAGGAAAACGTCCAGATTCATTTGCTCCAGCTGCGGAAGGACTAGCGAAGAGCAAATTCACCCGCAATGCAGTCTATTCAACAAGCCTACAATTGCCAACTAAATCTTTTGCTTAAACTTTATCTATATACGATAATGGTACAACTGCGTTGTTGCTGCAAAACTAATGTCAGAAGTTATTGCAATGAATATTGCACGTTAGAAAATCACTTTAAGTCAGAACTTCAAATAATATGCGTGAGTGTAGAAATATCCAATCTTGTTGAAAAAGGAATGCGCCTTTTAGGAGATGCCAAATATGATGAGGCACTGGAATGTTTTGACAAAGTGTTATCATTGGATCCAAAAAATACTCACGCATGGAATCAAAAGGGTGTTGCACTTCGAAGTCTTGGAAGATATGATGAGGCAATAGAATGTTTTAATAGATCACTTGAGATTGTACCAAAAGACTTGGACGCGTCATAGTCTGAAATTTTTATACCATTATCTGAGGTCTTTTTGAAAGGTGCCTGTTCATGTTTAATTTCATAAATGGCTTGTCATGGGTCTCTTCTTTTACCTCTTTGACCAATTCCTCAACTGAAAGCTCTCTTACATTGCCTACTTTTCTATCCCTTATACTCATTTTTGTAGCATTGACTTCTTTTTCTCCCACTACTATGATGTAGCTTATCCAATCCATTTCTGCATCTCGAATACTTTTACCCACACTTTCATTTCTATCATCAACATCTACCCTGATATCAAAACTAGAGATTTTGTCTGCAAGCTTTTCACAGTAGCCAAGAAATTCTGGTTTTACAGGAATGATTCTGACTTGGGTTGGTGCAAGCCATA
Organism: Nitrososphaerota archaeon; assembly: GCA_052388195.1. Lineage (GTDB taxonomy): Archaea > Thermoproteota > Nitrososphaeria > Nitrososphaerales > Nitrosopumilaceae > JBBDNF01. Next base: position 3,252 of record JBQTIK010000070.1, read on the forward strand.
AAGGAAACTGCGGCTTTTTGCCTTCTTTTATGTCCTTGGCAGCCTTTTCAAGTAAAACGTAGATTATCCTTTCTATTGCACCACTGGGCGAGTTATGTAGTATGATAGGATTTTGTGGCTTGTTGTTTTCATCAATGTATTCTATGCTGTATCTTTTGCCGTTTTCTACATCTATCTGATCTGTAGATAGCGCAGACGCCTTTCCAAGACCGTCTACAAAATTAAATTCCCATTTTAGTACAAAGTAAAAGAATCGCTCTTTCCACATCTCGACAAGTACCGGCTTTCCATTTTTCCTGACAAGCTCTTCAATTAAGGGTTTGTTTTCATTGTAAAACTCTTCGGTGAATCTGATAACCATCTCATAATCTGACTCGTCTATTCCAAGTTCTTTAATGACTTTTCTTGAAAGATCAAATCTCTTACGAAATTCTTCTTTGGCTTGTTCCATGTCCTTACACATGGCATGGCAGTCGGGCATGGTAAATGCACGTAATCTTCTTAGGCCTACAAGCTCGCCTGACTGTTCTTTTCTAAAGCTGTATCTTGTTAGCTCATACAGTTTTAGTGGCAAATTTTTGTATGATAACTGAAAGTCTTTTGCCATCAAGAACTGTCCAAAACACGCTGCAAATCTCAAAAAAAGTCTCTTTCCTTCTGAATCTATGTTGTATTGCCTTGCTGGAAATCTGTGAAAGTAACTTTCCATGCTTGGATGGTGAGAGTCATACATTATAGGAGTCTCTACTTCAACTCCACCATACTCCATTATCTGATCTAAAACATATCTTTCTATCAAAGATTTGATCAATCTGCCATTAGGGTAAAATCTCATATTTCCTGAATCAGACGCAGGCTCGTAATCTGCAATGGCCATCTTTTTCATTAGTTTTACATGTGGCGGTGCCTCGTCAACAGATCGCTTTTTTGCAGCCTCATATTTTGCTAATAC
>JBQTIK010000071.1:0-6926 GCA_052388195.1 Nitrososphaerota archaeon
TTGAAATAAACGTGTAGGTGATATAGTGTACTTAGGACTTGGTATGGTCTTGACATGAGCTCGTCTGTGCTAAAGTTTAGCGTTTCTATCGGACTTGACTTCCATATGAAATAAAATCTGATCAAATCAACTGGATATTTTGTCATCAGCTCAATTGCATCCAAAACATTTCCAAGACTCTTACTCATCTTGTTTCCATTTTTGTCAAGCACATGACCCTGAAACAAAAATGATTTGAATGGCGCAACTGGTTTGTTGTTAAAGATGACATTTTCCATAAGAAGCGTATATGCCCAGCCCCGCGTTTGATCTATTCCTTCTGTAAGAAATAATGTTGGGATGTATTCTTTGTATTCAGAATCAGTAAGTGAACAATATGGCGCAGCACCACTGTTATGCCAAGTATCAAGTACAAATTGTTCTCTTTCCATTTTTGAATCACATTTTTTGCATTTTATTACAACTCTGTCTATCCATGGTCGGTGTAGCTCAAAGTTTGGTCCGTCTGGAAGATCAGAAGCTGCATTTACTATTTCAGATCTGGTAAAAAGCCGCTGAATATTACCACAGTTCTTGCAGTTCCATATGGGCAAAGGGCATCCCCAGATTCTCTCACGTGAGATGCACCATGGATGCTTGTCCTTTATTATCTCAATAAACCTGTTTTTTGGCGGCTCAAAAAAGTACTCTACATTTTCAGCGGCTTTTATTGCCTTATCTCCAAGCCTGTCTAAAAAGTAGAAAAATCCTCTCCTTGCAAGCCATAAAAGCTTGTGCTGAGAACGCCAACACAATGGATATTGATGTTTAATTTTGCCTATCTTGACAAGTGCGCCCCTTTGACGAACAGATTCTACAACCTTCTCATCCGCATCTCGTACAAATAATTCCGCGTAAACTCCTGCCTCTTTTGTAAATTTTGCTTCATCATTTATGGGATTAAAAATTGGAACTTTTCTTTTTGTTGCAATATCAAAGTCTTCTTCACCATTTGCAGGCGAAAGATGAACAAGACCGCTTCCAGTCTGTATATCAACAAAGTTTTCTGCAACTGTCAGATGAGCTTGGGGGTTTTTAGAAAATTCTTTGAGTCCAGGTATCTCATCAAGAAGTGGGTGGATGTATTTTTTTCCATCTAACTCTGATCCTTTGATCGTTTTTATAACAGTATATTTTTCTATCCTTGCTTCTTTCATAAATTCTTCAAGTCTTTTTTCACCTACAATCCAAGTCTCATTTCCAACTTTGACATAAACGTAATTTTCATCTGGATTTAGCCCAACCATCGCATCAGTAACAAGAGTAAAAGGCATTGTAGTCCACACAATCAAAAACAAATCTTCATCCTGCAACTTTACCTTGTAATAAAGTGATGGGTCTTGAACTGTCTCGTATCCTTGGTTTACTTCGGAATTGCTAAGTGATGTTTGACAGCTTGGACAGTAGGCTACAACTCTATATCCTTCAGAAAGAATTCCGTTTTCATATGCTTTTTTAAGATATTTCCATTCTCGTTCAATGTATTCGTCCTTGTATGTCCAGTACGCTTTTTCTTGGTTAAACGACATTCCCAAAAGCTTGTCTGCTTTTACCCACGTTTCATTAAATTTGTGAACAATTTTTTTGCACTCTGAAACAATCTTCTCGATTCCTGCAGACTGGATGACTTCGGACTTGCTTCCTGTTATACCAAGTTCCTTTTCTGCCTGCAATTCTACAGGAAGTCCCTGCGCATCCCATCCTGCATTGAATATGATTTTGTTTCCACATAAGGTCATGTACCTATACCACAGGTCTTTGATTACACGACCGCGTAGGTGCCCTGCATGAGGATCGCCATTCATTGTGGGGGGGCCTTCGATAAACACAATCTTTTTGGTCTTATCTGGCGATTCAAAAATTAGCTTTTGTAAATCAAGGGAAGAAAGTGAACTTCTTACCTGACCTTCGATTTGCTTCGCATTAAAATCATGTGAAAGCTCCATCTAGTTGTGGTAAATTCTATGATATTATAAAGTTACAAGTTTAGTTAACGTTTATCTTTGAATCTACCTTAATGTGTATTTTTTCACCACTGTGGTGATCATGATACATCATCTTGGTCTTGAATCCTTTTTTATGAAGATATTCTTCAAGAAGCATTGCCCATGGAAGTGAGTGTCCGCTGTTTAGTTTGGATTCTATGATTATATGGTTTCCATTTGGCTCATATCGTGCTTGCCCTGAACATGTAATCTGTAAAGTGGAATCTACAAGTGCTATTATCTCATCAAGTGTTTTTGCTTCTAAATCCACCCCATTTTTTTCTAGAAACTCTAGCATGTCTATTTCTTTGCTTCTTGAGTGTAGTATAGAATTTAGAACAAAACCAAGACCATTTTCGTTTATCATCTCTATTATTTTGAGAGTTTCCTGTGCTTCAGCCTTTGTCATGCCAGAGAGATTGGTGATTTTAGTAGCATTTTTCCAAGTTTGCTCAAAAATTTTTGCTTGGTTTGTACCCAAAACTTCGGTTGATAAAAATATGGCACCTTTTCCGTTGTTGCTGTTTATCATTAGTATTTCAGAATCATCAAATGTTATGCAATTTTGTGATATGTCAGAGATTTTTATCTTAACTCCATCAGGAATTGCCTGAAAAGTTTCTGTGCCAACAAGGCTTGGCGGAATTATTATTTTTATGTCCATATTTTTTCGAAGTGCATGAAGAATCACATCTTTACACTGTGAAAAAAGATTCAATCCCCACGAGTCAACCATTGCATGAATCGAGGTTTTAGAACCATCAATCATTGTTTCAAGCTGCTTAAAGACATAGTTTGGAGTAAGATGGAAATACCTTTTTTCTTCTGAACCGCGGGCCTTTTTGCTATCTTCGCTTACTTGCTTTAGCTTTGTTACAAGGCTGTTCATTCCATTTACTTTATTGATCTGTTCTTGAACTATTTCATCAAAGGCATCTTCTGGTGCTATGGCAGTACACATTATCGGTTTGCTTTTTGAGATAATGGCAAGCTTTTTCTTTTCAAGTTTTAACAACGTTGGGTAAACCTTTGTCCTTGGCAGATTAGAATAATACGCAAGCTCACCCGCAGAAATTGTACCCTTTGTAATTAAAGTCACATATGCACTAGCCTCATATTTGCTCAAGCCAAACTCTTCTAGGCTAACTGATAGATCTTGCCCTTTGGTCATTGCCCTCATTTGGCTAGGTATAACGTAAGTTCAATAGCTAAATTCATTGAACAAAGATTGGAAAAAATACTAAGCTGTATCCTCACCTCCTGTTACTACAGTTACACAAAACTGCGTAACACGAGTCTGATATAGAAAAACCATTTTTTGTTTAGTACAGATGACAGCACAAAAGCGGGCAGTAAATGATGAGATACAATATCAGGTGACAAGAGCAAGTACCCTAAGTCCACGATTGGATTATGCAGCGCAACTTGTTTATATGATACTAGAAGCGCTTGTTCAAAGAAAATTTGAGCTACATACTAGCAATCTGAGTCTTTATACAAAAAAGAAAGAGAATACACATACCTCATTAGAATTTGAAAGACAACTAAATATGGAATTAGAAATTTTTCGTGCCGTGGAAGCACTAAGACAAGTCCGTAGTCATATTGATTCTGTCTTTGGGCTAGGAAATATAATTACAGTTCTTGCCCCAACAATTTCAATTATAAGAACCATCCGTGCACGATTGCTTTTTTTATTTCCAGAGACTGATGTGGCATTGGGCGAATTGTCACTTGTACTTGGCGGTTTGATGATAGATACAGGGCAACTTACTGGTGCAAGGCTTGATTTTCAAGAAGCAAATCATGAATCTACAAGGCTTTTAGATGAAGCAAAATTGATTGCAGACTCTAAAATTAACAAGCAGTTCCCTAATCTAGATTTGTCGTAAGCATGGTTTACCCATGTTGCACTTTACAAAAAGTGAACCCGCTGCAGACGTTCATGACCATCTAGACAGAATCAGAACTCTTTCTTCTAAAATAGAGCAAAAAATTACCCAAAAGGCTTTTAATCACGATGGGCAATTCATTGAAAGTCTTTCAGTTGAAGAGCTAAAAGACCTACGTCAAGTAATGATGGCAGCAGAGTATATTCTATCCAAATACCAAGACAAAAAGGACATCAAGGAATTTTTAGAGGAATTTATAGGAATTATAATGCATGCCACAAACTCTGTAAACATTCTGCGGGATGACCTAACTGACCTTGTAATATCTGCAGAAACAGCACTCCTGCAGATTCAAAACCTGCATGAGGAAGTAACACGAGACCTTGCCTTGGGAAGGTTTATCCAAACAAAGCTTGACGATTATAAGGAACAAAAGAGAGAGCCAGCCCCTAGTCCAATTAATTTAACCAATCCTTCTACACCAATTTACACCCAAGCATACCTAACAAAAACCCCAGTGGAAATTTAGTTAGTGAGTATACATGAGTCTAGCACCGCAGGAATTAGAAAATAGCGCCAGTAAATTTGCCGCAGAGGCAATCAAGCTTGATTCTCAAGGCGCACGCGGCATGGCCATAACAAATTATCAGAGGGCAATAGAATCCCTTGTTAAGCTAATTCAACTATACCCAGACAACAAACTAAACAGAGTCTACATGGAACGTTCAGCCGCATATCAAAACAGGATAAAAGCATTACAGATGGCACACGTTGATCTAGAGCCCGTAGTTGATCCAAAAGCCAGCCCAGCACAACAAAAACAAGACTTGGCCAGACATGATTTTGAAGATTTAGTAATGAAAGAAAAACCTAACGTAAGCTGGGCTGAAGTAATTGGAGTTGATGACGCAAAAACCGCACTTCGCGAATCAATAGTTTATCCAAGTAAAAGACCAGATCTTTTTCCACTTGGTTGGCCAAGAGGCATACTACTTTATGGCCCACCTGGCTGTGGTAAGACCATTCTAGCTGCAGCTACTGCAAGTGAAATTGATGGTTATTTCATAAATATAGATGCAGCATCAATGATGAGCAAATGGCTTGGTGAAGCAGAAAAAAATGTATCAAAAGTTTTTGCCATGGCCAGAGGTTATGCTGAAAAAGAAGGTCTGCCAGTCATATTGTTTATAGACGAAGTCGACTCGCTTTTGGGAAATAGAAACAGCGAGGTTGGAGGAGAAATTCGAGTCAAAAATCAATTTCTTTCAGAAATGGATGGAATTAACGGTAAGGGAAAAGATCTAAAATTATACGTAATTGGCGCCACAAACAAACCATGGAGCCTTGATTGGCCATTTTTACGAAGATTCACAAAAAGAATCTATGTACAGCTTCCAACTCTTGAAGCAAGAACAAACCTCTTTGAGCTTTATACATCGCCACTAAAAAGAGATGAAAAGATCAAACCAATGGAGCTTGCAAAACTTGCAGATGGATATAGTGCAAGTGATATCAAAGACATATGTCAATCTGCACAATTGATGGTTGTTAATGAGTTATTCACCAATCCAAACTATTCTCCAGAACCAGTTGTAGACGAAGAAAAACCACAACCACGAAGTATCACTATGACTGACTTCAAGGAAATAATTACAAGAAGAAAACCAAGTGTAAGCATGGAAATGATCCGGGCTTACTACAAGTGGAGCGAACAGTTCCGAGCTCTCTAGCCAAAAAATCTATTTCACAGATATTACATAAAGAATTGCCAGTTTAAATCAAAACACTACCCCTAGGTCATCACAAAACTTAAATCTCCAATAGCATCCACTTGACGAGGGTTCAAAAATTCCGACAAAAAAAGCCAAACACGTGATGAAGTTTGGCAAGCTTGTCCTTGAGGATGGAACCGTTTTTGATGGGATGGGTTTTGGTTATTCTAATACTGTATTTGGCGAAGCTGTCTTTAACACAGGAATGGTTGGGTATACCGAAGCTCTAACAGATCCCTCCTATAGTGGCCAGATGCTTGCTCTTACGTATCCTCTTGTTGGAAATTATGGTGTTCCAGATCCGTCAGTAAAAGACAAAGATGGAATCTCCAAATATTTTGAATCTGAAAAAATCCAGGTACGTGGGCTTGTCGTACACGAATTATCAATGACTGCAAGCCATTGGAATCTTTCTATGACACTTGATGAGTGGTTATACAAAGAAAAAATCCCAGGAATAGCAGGAATAGACACACGAGCGTTAACAAAAAAACTCCGTATGGGCGGTGTTATGATGGCTGCACTTGCTGTCTCTGATAAGGAAATTGATGAAAAAGATCTGAAGAAAAAATTAGCTTCTGCCACAAATTACGTTACTGAAGAGTTTATGGATAGTGTCTCTACCAAAGACCCTCACATTTATGGAAACGAGTCAGAGGCGGTAGTAGTAATTGATACAGGAGTAAAAAATGCAATTTTGCGAAACATAAGAAGAATTGGGTACAAAGTAATTCAACTTCCTTGGAATTCATCAATTGAAAAAATACTCTCATACAAACCAAAAGGCGTTGTGATAAGTAATGGACCAGGCGATCCTCAAAAATGCATTGATACTTTGAGGACAGCAAAATCTCTTTTGGATAAAAATATACCGACATTGGGAATCTGTCTTGGTGCACAAATCTTAGGGCTTGCAGGTGGTGGAGAAACTTTCAAACTAAAATATGGTCATCGCGGACAGAACAAACCATGTGTTAATTTGGATAACAATCAAGTTTATGTAACCAGTCAGAACCATGGATATGGAATAGATCCAGATTCGCTAAAAAAATCTGAGTTCAAACTTTGGTTTACTAATGCCGATGACAGTACCGTAGAAGGAATAAAACACAAAGAAAAAAAATGCATCGCAGTTCAGTTTCATCCTGAAGCATCACCAGGACCTTTTGATTGCATGTTTGTTTTTGAAGAACTAAAACGCCTTATGGGGGAGGAAAAATCTGCCAAAAGATGAGTCT
>JBQTIK010000072.1:0-2991 GCA_052388195.1 Nitrososphaerota archaeon
ATGTAATTTTGTGGAATGTTTAGCATTGTTGTAATGAGTTCGTTTGGAAAATAGCTTCTATCATGCATCACTGCTCCTATTGCAAGTTCTGGAGTATCAGGCGCGCCAACTTTTCTTGAAACAATGATATCAAGTTTAGAGGCCAACTCAGAAGCTATGACATTACCAATAATTACTCCACCGCGTGGAATTGCAAGAATTATTGGGTTTTCTTTTTTTAGCCATTCTAATTTCTTTGAAAGCTTTTTTGCTGCGTCTTCTCTATTTTTGAACATCGTAAACTACCAATATATTATTGATATACTAGGATTGTAATAATTATTGATATGAGACTGCAAGACAAGGTTGCTATAATCACAGGAGCCTCAAGTGACATTGGCTCTGCGATTGTCAAAAGATTTGTTGAAGAAGGCGCACATGTCATTCTAGTTGGAAGAAGAATTGATGCACTCAAAAAAACTAGTTCGGCAATAAAAAACAGTGACAAGCAAACTGTAACTATTCCCTGCGACATTACAGATGAATCACAGGTGCTTCAGACTGTAGATCAGGTCTTTGATCACTATGGAAAAATAGATGTACTAGTAAATAATGCCGCAGCGATAAACGATCCTATTCACTTTCATGAGATGTCCGATTCTACTTGGACAAATTTAATCGACATAAATATGATTGGAACTTTTAGAATAACAAGAGCTGTTTTAAACAAAATGCTTGAGAAAAAAAGTGGGTCTATCATTAACATTGGCTCTATATCCAGTGAGAGAGCCATACCAAAAGTTCACTTGACCGTGTATTGCGCAACCAAGGCAGCAATTAACATGTTTACAAAAGGCATTGCCGTAGAATATGCAAGAAAGAATATTCGCTGTAATTGTATAAATCCTGGAATTATTAATGCTGGAATGATAAAACCATAACTTGAGTATCCCGAAGCAAAAAAAATCCTAGAAGACAAACAGCCGTTAAATAGAATTGGAGAACCAGCAGATATTGCAAATGCTGCAGTCTATCTTGCATCAGATGAAGCAAATTGGATTTCTGGCATCATCTTAAATGTAGATGGTGGAAAATCGGCATCAGAAGGTTAAGTAATTAATCAAATTCGTCTACTTTATGACAAGTACAGGTATCTTTGATTTATGAACCACTGCATTTGAAACACTACCAAGAAAGACTTCTTTTACTGATCCAAATCCACGTGCGCCAATAACAATGAGATCGAATTTCTTTTCTTTAACAAAATCGAGTATCTTAGTTGCCGTATGCCCATCAGTTATTTTTTCGTTGAAAACAATTCCATTTTGAGCTGAACGTTTTTTGGCTTTTGCCATGATTTCCTTAGATGCTCTAGTAAGTTCCTTTTCATAAAGAACTGGGGTTAAAAGTAGTGCCGTAGGATAGTATGGTATTACAATTATTCCTGTTATTGTAGCGCCACATTGTCTAGCAAGATATATTGCATAATCTAGTCCTCGAAATGAATTTTTAGAACCATCCATTGGTACAAGTATTTTCTTTATTTTGGGCAATTTTGCCATAAAATGCTTGATTAATTGTCAATTTATTAATGTAGCCAAAATATTGTTGTTCATAATTATGTATATTTAATTAAAGGAGAGGAGTGAGTCATTCATGGTTATTATTCCATTAGAGCTTCAGGAAATGATGCGCAAACAGAAAGTGATTGTAATAGGATCAGTTGACCTAAACGGCGTAGCGAACATCTCTCCTAGAACCGCATTTTATTTTTCTAATGATACGATATACTGGCTTGACTTTTTCAAACACAAATCTCAGGGTAACTTTAGGTCCTTGCCATGGGTAAGTGTAGCTATTTTTGATAAAAACAAGTTAAAGGGTTTTCAATTAAAAGGAAAAGTCAGTTTTATAACAGACCAAAAAGAAAAAATGAGAATCACAGATATAGTAACACGCTCAGCGACAGGCAAGACATCAGCAAAGATCTTTGAGCAAATGAGTAAAAACAAAACCCCGGATGTCATCATGTTTGTACCTAAAGCAGTTTACTCACTTTCTCCGCAAGAAGAGTCTGGCAGGGCATTAGTCATAGACACTGCCGATAGCGAAGCAGTTACTCTATTGGGCATCTAGTCTTTTCTTGATTAAATCTAGTGTAAGTGAGGGATTTGCTTTTCCTTTTGTCTTTTTCATGACTTTGCCTACAAGGTAGTTTATTGTATCTGGGTTATTTTGTGCCTCAGCTACTGCTTTTTGTTCTTCAACAAAAACATCATCAATTACTTTTGAAAGTGATGATTCATCATCAACATGACCCAAGTCAAGACCTGAAATGACTTCTGATAAGGATTTTCCAGTCTTTACTATTTCTTGTAGGGCAATCTTACCAGAATTTCTTGTGATTTTGTTGTTCATTATAGCATCAGCTAAATCCGAAAGATGCTTTGCTGTGAGTTTTAGCTGTTCACGCTGCTCTTTTGTATCTGCAAATCCCTTTAGATCCGTTGTTATTAGGTTAGCAATCTCTTTGGCATTTCTTTCATTATGAGCTTGCTCAAACAAGTCAGAATAAAACTTGTCAGAAGAGAGCACTTCGGCAACTTGCAATGGAATTCCATATTTTTTGATGTACCTTTCCTTTTTTGACATGATGCTTTCTGGCATATTCCTGTTTAGTCTCTCAAGTACAGTTTTATCAATTAGAACTGCTGGTATGTCTGCTTCTGGAAAATATCGATAGTCTTGTTCTTCTTCTTTTGACCTAGCAGTGACTGTTATCTTTCTAGTCTCGTCCCAATGCCTTGTCTCTGAAGGAATAGGGATGTTTCGCTCAGCTAAGCTTTGTTGCCTTGTTATCTCAAAGTGTAACGCTTTCTCTATATCCCTAAATGAGCCAACGTTTTTGATTTCTACTCGGTTGCCTTTATCGATGGAAATGTTTACATCAACTCTTAATGCGCCTTCAAGTGAAGGGTCTGATACTCCCAAGTTTTCAACAAGATCTGCAAG
>JBQTIK010000073.1:0-7735 GCA_052388195.1 Nitrososphaerota archaeon
GTAGAGCTCTTGCCCACATGCTGATGTCTTCCACCGCCATGTGGATGTACATATGCAGCTTGTGCTACTCCCCTAACAATTGGATATTTGTGTCCTTTAGATTGTTTTCTGCGCCACGCAACACCAGCTCGCATAAGTGGTCTATCGCCTACACCTCCACCAGCAAGAATCCCAATCATGGCTCTATTCTGTGGATTAAGGGTAGTGAATTTCCCTGATGGGAGTTTTATCGTAACACCTTCCGAACTGTGTGAAAAGACTGTGGCGTACGTTCCTGCCGATTTTACTAAAGTACCACCATCACCAAAGTATTTTTCTACATTACTTACTATTGCTCCATCTGGAATGTTTTGAACACTTATTACGTTTCCTGGAGAAATTTCAGACTTTAGTCCAAACTGCACCTTTGAGCCAATCTTGGTGCCAAGAATTGCTGGAAAAAATGAGATAGAACCATCATCAAATCTAACTTTTGCCAGAGGTGCATCACGACCGGTTTCATGAACCAAGTCTATAACATGACCCTCTCGTTGTTCTGAAAGTCCAAATCTTGGATACTTTGCAGGAAGTAACTTTCCAGTAGATGCTGCACGAAATTGCATTCCACCTCGTCCACGTCTTCTAACTAGCGGTCTTTTACCCAAAAGCAGAAAACCTCTGTCTCATGTAAATTTTAAGCTTTGGATCGTTTGTATGTAATAGATGAAAGCCAACAAAGGTATAAAAATTAGTTTAGAGGTGTTTACTCTATGAGCCAGAATACTCTTTCCCTTAAAATACTGGAGGCATATACTCGTGATGTTGGTCGAGGAGTAGCACGTATTGATTATGATTCTATGGACTCACTTAGTGCATCAACTGGCGATGTCATCGAAATTAAAGGAAAGAGAAGAACCGTTGCAAAATGTCTTCCCCTTTATCCGTCCGATGAGGGAAAGGGAATTATTCGAGTTGATGGACTTGTACGAAATAATGCCGGAATAGCGATAGGCGATACAGTTGCAGTACGAAAAATAAAAGCGGTTGCTGCTGAAAAGGTTGTAGTAGCACCACTTGAAGCTATTCCTCCAATAGATGAAAGATATCTAGCAGACGCACTAGAAAGTGTTCCCCTGATCAAAGGTGATAATGTAATGGTCCCCTACTTTGGTGGAAGACTAACTTTTCAAGTCATTGGTGTCACACCTGCAGCAGATGCAGTTCTTGTTACTCAAAAAACGGTATTTCATATAGCTGAAAAAGGTGAGACCCTACGTGGAGTTCCACAGGTAACCTATGAAGATATTGGTGGTTTAACTGATGAAATTAAAAAAGTTCGTGAGATGATCGAACTTCCTTTAAGACACCCGGAGATTTTTGAAAAACTTGGAATTGAAGCTCCAAAAGGTGTATTGCTTTATGGACCCCCTGGTACTGGTAAGACTCTACTAGCAAAAGCAGTTGCAAACGAAAGTAATGCTCACTTTATCAGCATTTCTGGGCCTGAAATCATGAGTAAATTTTATGGTGAAAGTGAAGCTAGGCTTAGAGAAATTTTCAAGGAGGCAAAAGAAAAATCTCCTTCTATCATTTTCATTGATGAAATTGATTCAATTGCTCCAAAGAGAGAGGAGGTAACAGGCGAAGTTGAACGAAGAGTCGTGTCCCAATTACTTTCACTTATGGATGGTTTAGAGGCAAGAGGTAAAGTGATTGTCATATCGGCAACAAACAGACCTAATGCAATAGATCCAGCCCTTAGAAGGCCTGGAAGGTTTGATAGAGAAATTGAGATCAGAGTGCCGGACAGGAAAGGAAGAAAAGACATTCTCATGATACACACAAGAAACATGCCACTAAGCGATGATGTAAACTTAGAAAAAATTGCTGCAATTAGCCATGGTTATGTAGGTGCAGACTTGGAATATCTTTGCAAAGAGGCTGCTATGAAGTGTTTAAGAAGACTCTTGCCAGAACTTAATCTTGAAGATGAAAAACTTCCACCTGAAACTCTAGATAAGCTTATTGTAAACGGGGATGATTATCAAAATGCACTAAGAGAAGTCACACCGTCTGGAATGCGTGAAGTCTTCATCGAAAACCCCGACGTAAGCTGGGATGAAGTAGGTGGACTAGAAAATGTAAAGCGTGAACTACAAGAGGCAGTAGAATGGCCAATGAAATATCCTACACTTTACGCCAAGCTTGGTCATAGAATGCCGCGAGGAATTTTGCTTCACGGACCAAGTGGAACTGGAAAGACACTTTTAGCAAAAGCAGTGGCAACGGAAAGTGAGGCTAACTTCATTACTGTAAGGGGACCCGAGCTCTTATCAAAGTGGGTTGGTGAATCAGAGCGTGGCATAAGAGAAATATTTAGAAGAGCACGACAGGCCTCGCCATGTGTGATATTCTTTGATGAGATAGACTCAATTGCTCCTGTTAGAGGAGTAGGTGGAGAAACAGCAGTTACTGAAAGAGTTGTAAGTCAGCTTTTGACTGAGCTTGATGGCATAGAAACGCTACACGGAGTAGTGGTCCTTGCTGCGACAAACAGAGCTGATATGATTGACACAGCTCTACTCAGACCAGGAAGGTTTGACAAGATAATACTTGTACCCATGCCAGATAAGGAAAGTAGAAAGAAGATACTGGAGATAAGCACAAAAGAAATTCCTATCGAAAAAGAATCAAAAACAGAAACAGGCAAGAATCCAGATTATGTAGACCTAGAAAAGCTCTCAGAAAGTACAGATGGTCTAAGTGGGGCAGACGTAGCAGCCGTTGCAAATACTGCCGTGTCTCTTGTCATACACGAATTCCTTGCCAAATATCCTGACCAGAAGGAAGCAGAAAAGCAGGCAGCAACAGCCAAAGTAACTATGAGACATTTTGAAGAAGCTGTAAGAAAAGTCAGAACTCAGAAAGAGCTCAAGATTGGTGAGAAGGTAGCAGTTCCCTACTATAGGTAATTTTAATAAAATAACAGCTCTAATCCATTCAAATGTTAAATTATAGTGGTTATAAAGGAAAGTCTCTAGCCTTTTTGCAAAAAAACAATCTCAGAGTTGGTGACGTAGTTAAGGTTATGGCAGATTCAAATTATTCTGGCATATTGATGCCTCGATACGAGTACAGTGATGATGAACATATAGTTTTGAAGCTCAAAAGTGGATACAATATTGGTCTTGAAATAGACAAAATTAAAAAAATCGAAACCGAATCTTCTGCGAATATGAAGAGAGAAAACTTGCCACAAGTAAAAGTAGACCCAAAATTACCAAAACTTCTTCTTATTTCTACAGGAGGAACTATCGCAAGCAAGATAGATTACAGGACGGGAGGCGTAACACCTGCGCTTACTGCAGCAGAACTTAATGCAGCTGTCCCAGAACTTGCGAAAATAGCAAACATAGACACAGAAGTACTTTTTTCGGAATATTCCGAAAACCTACTTCCGGAACATTGGAAAAAAATAGCTGAAAAGATAGACTCTGTCAGATCTGAATACAAAGGAATAATCGTAGCTCATGGCACAGATACTATGCAGTATACCGCTGCAGCACTTTCATTTGCTCTGGCTGGCATTCCAATTCCTATTGCACTAGTAGGTTCACAAAGATCCTCTGACAGACCCTCTTCTGACGCTGCGTTAAACCTAATTTTTGCTGCTAAATTCCTTGTAGAGTCTAATACCAGTGGAATTTATGTTGTAATGCATAACAGTATCAATGATGACGAGGTTGCATGTCATTGGGGAACACGTGTACGAAAAAATCATACAAGTAGGCGGAATGCTTTTCAAACAATTGGTGGATCTCCTGTGTATATAGTAAAAAATGACAGTATAGAAAAAAATCCTCAGTTTAATTATGTAAAACGAGAATACACACCAAGAATTAATTTTGATACACGTATAGCATTAGTAAAATACTATCCCGGTCTTGATCCAAAAATCGTAGATTACATTATTAGTTCAGGATACAAAGCGATAATTTTTGAAGGAACTGGTCTTGGACATATTGGAAAAACTATGTATGAATCTGTTGGCAAGGCAAAGAAGAAGGGACTCTTTATGGGTATGACATCTCAATGCATTGATGGGATGGTAAGTATGACGGTATATGAAAGTGGTAGAGACCTTCTAAATTTGGGTATTATTCCACTTTTTAATATGATTCCAGAGACTGCACTTGTTAAAGCTATGTGGGCTCTTGGAAATTCAAAAAACACTAAAGAAATGGAAAAGTTAATGAAAGAAAACATAGCCTCGGAATTTTCTGACTAAGCTTAAAAGCAGGCATAATTGATAAATCAGAAGTGCCTGAGCTACAAATAGACAAAATTGGACTAAAGGTTGGACTTGAGATTCATCAGCAGCTTGCGACGGACAGGAAATTATTTTGTAGCTGTGTGCCAGTTGAATCAGCTGAATATCCAATAAAGTTTTTCCGTAAGCTGCGAGTTGCCAAAAGTGAGCTGGGAGAATATGATCCCACTTCTGTATTTGAAAAAAGCAAAGCTAAAACAATAGTATATTATGCAAATCCCGCGAGCAGTTGCCTCGTAGAACAAGATGAAGAACCTCCTCATGAAGTAAACAGAAAAGCAAAGGAAGTTGTACTAATTATTGCATCTGCTTTAAAATCAAATATTTTTAGTGAGATCCATGTTATGAGAAAACTTGTGATCGATGGCTCTAACACCTCCGGTTTCCAGCGAACAATGCTTGTTGCACAGGGGGGTTATCTTGATGTAGATGGAAATAAGGTTGTAGTACAAAGTATTTGCTTAGAAGAAGATGCTGCAAGACTTCTTAATGATACTGTGGATATAAGAGAATACAGTTTGGATAGACTTGGCATACCACTTATCGAAATTGCGTTAGAGCCTGTGACTGGTAAACCCGCCGACATCAAAAAAATAGCACTTACTCTTGGCAGACTTTTGCGCGCCACAAAAAAAGTTGAGCGTGGGCTAGGCTCAATAAGACAAGATGTAAACATTTCCATTCAAGGTGGCAATATAGTAGAAGTAAAAGGAGTCCAGAAACTTGATCATCTTGAAAAAGTCATAGAGTACGAGGCGAAAAGACAACATGGTTTGATGATATTGGCTGATCGCCTTAAGAAAATGGAAATTGATAGAATAGCAAGAGAAAGAGATGTAAAGGATGTTACAGAGATTTTCAAAAACTGTAAATCAAAGGTCATACAAAAAGCGCTCAAGGAAGGCGCGGTTGTAAAGGCAATTAAGATAAAGAATTTCTCAGGCATGTTTGGTTTTGAACCATATGAAGGAATAAGATTAGGAAAACAGCTAGGTGAACTTGTTAGATTTTTTGGACTTGGTGGTGTTTTTCATTCTGACGAGCTCCCAAATTATGGAATAGAAGATGTGGAAATTCAAGGAATTAAAAATACATTAGAGTTGGAACAAAAAGATGGGTTTTTAGTTTTAGTGGGCGATCCACAAAAAATAGATGCCGTAGTTGAATCTATTATAAAGAGAATAGAAGACGCAAAAATTGGTGTTCCTGCAGAAACAAGAGCTGCAACAGCTAGTGGTGAGACAATATATCTAAGACCCAGACCAGGTGCATCAAGAATGTATCCTGAGACAGATATTCCACCTCTTACTGTAACAAAAGAAGAACTGGTAGATGTACAAAAAAAGGTGCCAAAGTCGTGGATAGAAACAATATCTGATCTTCAAAAGACGTATCAGCTGAATACCCAGCTTGCAGAACAGATCTTTGATTCTAGTTATTTGGATTTATTTGAAAGGATTTGTCAGGATAAGCGAATTTCACCAAACTTTGTTGCTTCTGTTCTTTGTGGAACTATCACAAATCTAGAAAGACAAGGATTTGATTCAAGATTATTAAAACCTGTTGAGATTCTAAATGCATTTCAATTTCTTGCAGAGGGTAAAATTGCAAAAGAATCTCTTGAGATAATTTTTGAGAAGATAATGGCTGGAAAGGCTGATTCAGTTGTAGAATCGATTGAAAAAGCTGCTATAAGCAAGATGGATGCTACAGAACTGGATAAGGTGTTGGATGATCTCGTGGAAGCAAATTTGAAAATTATTCAAGAACAGGGCACAAGATCGATTGGCCCATTAATGGGGATTGCAATGCAAACTATGCGTGGAAGGATAGATGGTCAGAGGATAAATCAGATACTAGAAAGGAAAATTAAGGAAAAGATAGATTCAAAAAATTAGGAACTCTTGCCATTCTCTTAGTATTTTTATCCAAAAGGAAGTTTAACCAAAAACTTTATCATTCATAAACCAATTTGGTAATTATGGAATACAGAGCTACGTGCGAAAAAGCTATGGCAATTGATCCAAAGATTCGTTTTGCTACCATATGCGATATGAATGGAAGGATTGCTCATACTGAACACCGTGCGAACATAAGCAATCTTCTGAGCCCAGATGAAAGCAAAAAATCACTTCAGCAAGCTGTGAATGCTTGGAAAAGCCGTAATGAATTTGCCAGTAAGATTGGAGAAGGAAAATATGTTCTGGCAGTTTATGAAAAGATCAAACGAATAACTATGCCACTAAATAATGAACTTTTGCTTTACCTAACCACAGACGTTAATGCTGACCATGAGGCTATAATTGAAAAGGCCCTCAAGTTAAAGCAGTAATAACCAACTGAATTAATTTAGTTCTCCTTTTACACTAAATTGCGTCTACGCCCTTCTGTTTACTTCCTTCCCTTTTCCTCTACCTTTTGCATCAAGTAACGTAAAACCTCCAACACCAATCTTTTTGAGTGCATAACCACCACCCCAATCTTTTCGCTGGCTATTACCGCATCAATATTTTTGATTGGTTAAACAATTGCTTAACAGATTATAAATTTTCAGACTTTGATAATGAAAGATAATTGTAGTTCAGACTCTAATTTAAAGAAATACTATATGTTCACTGATTTTCTTTTCACTTTCATCAAGTGAACAATTATTCGAGTTTGCGCTTTCCTGTGCCTCGACCAGTACTAACAGTGTATCCTTTCGTGGATGGTTTTTCTGGAGCATCAGTCCAGTCCTTGGTTCCAGTGCCGCGTCCGCTAGTTAATTTGAAATCTTTTCCAAGTTCCTTCTGTCTTTTTTTCTGGTATTCTCGGTATGAATCTCCTGCCCAATTCGCTGGCTTTTCATCCTCTTCACGAACTCCCGTACCACGACCAGTTACTCGTTTGATTTTTCCCATTGTAGAACCTATCATTATCTTGGGTTTAAAGTTGTTGGCTAATTCTAGCATTAGTACATTTACAAACATGCGGGAGGTGGGATTTGAACCCACGAACTCCTAAGAGATAAGGTTCTGAGCCTTACGCCGTTGACCAGGCTAGGCGACCCCCGCAACGAGAAAAATTAAGCTTCCTGAATAAGTGTCTTTATTGAGTGATAAAACTTGCAATAAGAAGCAGTTTTGGACCAATAGGGTAAGCCAAGTTTTAAGATTAACCTAACAGTTTTTTCGAACTAGATTCTCTATTTTTTTCAATTTTGTTATCAATAAAAGAGGAGCTACAAAATACATTCCAATGTTTAACAAAATCACACTAATTCCGTATCCTAGAACTTCAGCTTCAGAATCCATACTTACATAATTTAGAATTGAGAGTGTTGAAATCAATGGAGTAATTACTAGTTTCACAGCTTCTCTGAATACTAGATTTTGCCTTTCCCAGTCTGCAATAGTTGGACTAAATGAGTAGTATACTGAATTGAAT
>JBQTIK010000074.1:0-2491 GCA_052388195.1 Nitrososphaerota archaeon
TAAAAAATAGTGCAAAAATCAAAAACAGTGTTTGAGGATGTCTGTTTGGAAATTTCACAGAATCTTCTTGCCATCTCAAACCCAACACGAAATGATGTAAAAAGAGAGATCAAAAGAGCTTGTGTAAAATATTCACTTGAAAGGATACCAAGAAACTATGAAATACTTGCTGAAGTTCAAGGTAGTGACTTTATCAAACTACAAAAGGCATTGTTACGAAAACCAGTCAAGACAGCTTCTGGCGTCGCAGTAATAGCTCTTATGCCAAGGCCATATGCATGCCCACATGGAAGATGTACCTACTGCCCGGGCGGAATTGAATACAATACACCAAATAGCTATACGGGTAAAGAACCCTCCACTCAAAATGCAATAGAAAATAATTACGAGCCAAAAAAACAGATACTTGACAAGCTTGATCATCTGAAAGCGTATGGCCATGATGGCACAAAGCTTGAGCTTGTCATAGTTGGTGGAACTTTTCTTTTTATGCCACATGACTATCAATTAAATTTCATAAAATCTTGTTATGATGCAATAAATGGATTTGATTCATCTGACTTGGAATCTGCCAAGAAAAACAATGAGCGTGCAAAAATAAGAAATGTTGGCTTTACAATAGAAACCAAGCCCGATTATTGTAAAAAAGAGCATGTTGATTTGATGCTAGAGTATGGTGTGACAAGGGTGGAAATAGGAGTGCAAAGCCTGCATGAGAGAGTTTATGAAGTTGTAAACAGAGGTCATGACCTAAATGATGTGATTGAATCCTTTCAAATAGCAAAGGACGCAGGATATAAGATTGTATCACATATGATGCCTGGTTTGCCTACAATGACCCCTGAAGAAGATATTGGTGATTTTAAAAAACTGTTTTCTAATCCAGCATTCAAACCAGACATGCTAAAGATCTATCCTACACTTGTTTTGGAAAATACACCACTTTACCAATCCTATAAAGATGGTACTTACACTCCGTATTCAGACGAAGATATGATACATGTGCTTGCGGAGATAAAAAAAATAATTCCAAGATGGATCAGGGTAATGAGATTACAAAGAGAGATATCATCAGATCAGATAATTGCCGGCCCAAAACATGGTAACTTGCGGCAGATAGTTCATCAAAATCTCAAAAAACAAAACCTTTCATGTAAATGTATAAGATGTAGAGAGGCTGGACTTTCTGAAAATGCAATTAGTGTTGATGATATAAAATTAAACAGAGAAGATTATGAATCGTCTGGAGGACCGGAAGTATTTTTGTCATATGATGACTCTCATGACAGGATTTTTGGATTCTTAAGACTAAGGAAGCCAAGTCAGCGTGCACACAGACCAGAGATCACTCAAAATACATGTATCGTACGTGAAGTGCATGTATATGGCAAATCACTAAAGCTTGGAGAAAGAGATAGCGATAGCATACAACATTTGGGTCTTGGTAAAAATCTTATGAATGAAGCTGAAAGAATATCCAAAGAAGAATTTGATGCAAAAAGATTGCTTGTAATAAGCGCAGTGGGGACAAGACAGTATTATAAAAAACTTGGCTACTCACTTTTAGGCCCATACATGTCAAAGGAACTGGAGTAATGGAAGAGCAAAAAATTATCGGCAGAGGAACCTGGCTAGATAAGCTTGCATACGAGCTTGTGGAAAGAGAGAAGAATCTTGGGCGCAATACAAGCATGATTAAGGTTGAAAGTGGTCTTGGCGCCTCTGGAATTCCTCACATAGGAAGCCTTGGAGATGCAGCCAGGGCATATGGTGTAAAACTAGCACTAGAAAACCTCGGTTACAAATCTGAACTTATTGCATATTCAGACGACCTAGATGGGCTAAGAAAGATCCCTGAGGGCTTTCCAGACTGGTTAAAGGATCACTTGGCAAAGCCCGTATCACTTATCCCTGACCCATTTGGTTGCCACGACTCTTATGGTTCACATATGAGCAGTCTCTTACTTGATGGGCTGGATAACCTTGGCATAAAATACAAATTTCAAAGAGGGGTTGACACCTACAAAAATGGTCTTCTAAAGGATCAGATTCATGCCATATTGCTTAACAGCAAGAAAATTGGCGCAAAAATTGCAGAACTTGTAGGACAGGAAAAATATCAAGAAGCGCTTCCATATTTTCCAATATGCTCAAGCTGTGGAAGACTCTACACTGCAGAAGCCTATGAGTATATGCCTGATGAAAGAAAAATAAAGTACAGATGTCATGAAACAACGATCGGTTCTAAAACTGTGGAGGGTTGTGGTCATGATGGAGTTGCAGACATTACGAAAGACGTTGGCAAGCTTGCGTGGAAGGTGGAGTTTGCTGCAAGATGGCAGGCCTTTGATATTAGGTTTGAGGCTTACGGAAAGGACATAATGGATTCTGTCAAGGTAAATGACTGGGTTGCTGATGAAATCCTAAAATTTCCACATCCACATCATGTGAAATATGAAATGTTTTTAGACAAGGGTGGTAAAAAAATTTC
>JBQTIK010000075.1:0-1666 GCA_052388195.1 Nitrososphaerota archaeon
GGGAAACTTGGACATAGTTGCATTTGGAACTTGGTCTGCGATTAGTGCAATTTTTTTTGTAATGATAATATTAGTTTATAGAAGATTTTCTAGGCGAAAACAAGATGAACCACCTGCACATTGAGAAAAAGGGGCTCAGAGGACATGCCATAGCAGAAAGTTTCAGAGAGGACGAGAAGATCTCTGCACTTGCTGGTGTTGTGATGCGACGAGATTTTATCATAGACGGTTTTGTATTTGGACATACAACAATTGAAGGAAACGATGCTACTGATTCTATACTAAAAATGCATCAAAAACTAAACCGTGATGACATTAGCTTTGTAATGATTTCTGGATTGATTATATCCATGTATAATATTGTAGATATAAAAAAAATGTGGGACAAGCTAATAATTCCATTTATTGGAGTAACATACGATGATTCAAAAGGAATTGAGGCTGCTATAAAATATCATTTTCCTAATTCATATCAATCTAAACTGGAAGAATATAACAAGCTTGGTGAGAGAACAAAGATTAGACTTCATACAGGGCATGACTTGTATATCAGAATAGAGGGTTGTACCATACAAGAGACAAAAAATCTCTTAAATACATTTACTCTTCAAGGAGCTGTGCCAGAGCCACTTCGGGTAGCACACATACTTGCCAGAACACGATTGCAATCGCCATGATATCAGAAAACGCAGATTAAGAGTTCAAAATTATTTTCTTTCCTCTAACTTTACTACCCATTTGCTGCCAGTTAGTCTTGAAGAAGAAAACTCTATGTGGCCTATTACTCTGTCACCTTTTCTAACCATGGCATAATCGGTTTTCTCAAGCTATAGCATTATCTCTTATGCCTTGTAACCACCTTCTATTACTTTGATCTTGAATCGTTTACTTGCTTTTATGACAAGACTTCGTGCTGCCTTGCTGTCCCCAATCCACGAAAACATTTCAAAGGGACCAAAGTTTTTTGTGTTTATCTCATAACCATAAAGCCTTGCCTCAAAGTTCCATCCCAACTTTTTTGCTTCTTCGTTCATCCATTGAACAGCTTGTGTACCATATCCCTTTTCTACACCAGAAGTCTCAGAATCTCCCATTTGCTATGCCTCTTCAAATATGGTACATGAATGTAACCATTATTATCTTGGAAGACCTGATTTGTTTTTTTGGTAGCTTGACTGTAACTTCAAGCTAGTACTGATTGATTGTGCAAGATTATTAGTGTGAGTCTGGTGTCATAGGATGATGAGGCGAACCTCCGCAGATATTCGCAAGGCAATTGAATCAAACTGGAAAGAGTATCTGTCACGGTATGCCAACCTGTTTTCTTCTAATTTTATAAGTGGCTCCAGCCCACCTTCTGTTTTTGTCGGTTCTTATGGATATCCAAAGGTTTTGGTAGGGCCCATGCTGCCTCCAATGCACGGAGACACCACTATACTTGATTTGCCAGAACGCTGGCTTGGCAAAAGTCTTGAGGAAATTGTAAACTATAGGCTAAGTTTGGTAAGGGGAGTACAAAGTGTCCCTGTCTCAAACCCGCAGGGAAAATACGTTGAAAATCTGCAAGAAGTAGCCATGTCATCAAAACCAATCGATTCTGATATTGAATTTTTAAAAAACACAATCCCAGTTACATCAATTGATAGCGAGAATCCACCATTTGGGC
>JBQTIK010000076.1:0-2980 GCA_052388195.1 Nitrososphaerota archaeon
ATCATTACTTGACAAAGGTCGGGTATTTTCAGAACAAGGGAAATACGCTGAGGCAATCTCCTACTGTGATAAAGTCTTAAAAATTGATCCTGATAATACTGATGCGCTAAAATGCAAAAAGATCGTACTTGAGAAACGTGGGACAAAGTAACTCCACAATTCAATTACGATCTCCGATCTAATGAAACCTTTTCAAAGATCTATTAAAAAATTATTGTAAAGTTTCTATTATTTTCACATAGTAACCCTAGAGCTTCAGTTGAGATGTAGCCTTTGCCACTTAGGACTATCTTCTCATAAGGCATATTGTTGACATAGCATTCTTCGACTTCAGGTTCATTGAAAGGATCGTAAACATTTTTCAAAACAATCTTGTTGTCTTTGACATTGACTGAGAATCCGTAACCCTTTAGGAATTTTACGTTGTAATGATTCTTCTCGCCTCTTAACGTCATTACTAAAGTAATGATGATTTACGTTATAACGAATTTCCAACAACTCACCCTCACATCATACCGCTAGTTATGACGGATTTTTTATTCGTAAACGTGGGAAGTCCCTTTTTACTCTTTACCGATGAACCCGTTTGCTTAAGCGTAGCGTATTAAGTTATAAAAAATACTTCACAACATTTGAATTACACACAAATAGCCAAACTGATCTTTGAAATATGTGCAAGCTAATGATCTCATAAAAGAAACTAGCCCATACCTTTTGCAGCATGCATACAATCCAGTAAAATGGTATGCGTGGGGAGAAGAGGCACTAAAGAAAGCAAAAAAAGAGAACAAGCCAATCTTTTTGAGTATAGGATACAGCGCATGTCATTGGTGCCACGTTATGGCGCACGAGTCATTTGAAGACGAAGAAATCGCAAAAATCATGAATGAGAATTTCATCAATATCAAAGTTGATCGAGAAGAACGCCCAGATCTTGATGATATATACCAGAAGGTTTGTCAGCTTACTAGTGGAAGTGGTGGGTGGCCGCTGAGTGTATTTCTAACACCTGATCAAAAACCATTCCATATCGGAACTTATTTTCCAGTTCTAGACAGCTACGGAAGACCAGGTTTTGGCAGCTTGCTTAGACAGCTTTCACAAGCTTACAAAGAAAGGCATGGAGACATTGAAGCTGCCGCAACCAACTTTATGAATGCGCTTGTAAAAACAGAATTAATTTCTCCGCCATCAAAACTTGACAAATCTATACTAGATGAGGCTGCGATGAATCTGTTACAGATGGGTGATCCAGTAAATGGTGGATTTGGCCACGCACCAAAATTTCCAAACGCAGCTAATCTTTCTTTTATGCTACGATACTCAAAACTTTCAGGCATATCAAAATTCCAAGAATTTGTTTTAAAAACTCTTACAAAAATGGCAAATGGTGGAATTTATGATCAACTTGGAGGAGGATTCCACAGATACTCTACGGATTCACGATGGTTTGCACCGCACTTTGAGAAGATGTTATACGATAACGCGTTATTGCCAATAGTTTATGCCGAAGCTTATCAGATAACAAAAGATCCAAAGTATCTTGATGTTGTAAATCAAACTCTACAGTATGTGTTACGTGAGATGACCTCTTCTGAAGGGGGATTTTATTCTGCTCAAGATGCAGATTCTGAAGGAATAGAGGGAAAATATTACGTGTGGAAAAAAAGTGAAATTCAAGAAATTCTAGGAAAAGATGCTGATGTCTTTTGCCTTTATTTTGATGTAACAGATGGTGGAAACTTTGAAGGTCATACCATACTTAACAATAACATTAATGCATCTACGGCAGCATTTCATTTTGGCAAGACAGAAGATGAAGTAAAAGAGATTGTCAGGCGTTGTTCTGAAAAACTATATTTAGTTCGTTCAAAACGAGTTCCACCAGGAAGAGATGAAAAAGTTCTTACAAGCTGGAATTCGTTGATGATTTCTGCATTTGTTAAGGGATATAGAGTGAGCAGCCAACCACGGTTCTTACAAGCAGCACAAAATTGTGTAAAATTCATTGAAGAAAAGCTTACAAAAAATGGTGAACTTTTGAGAACATACAAAGACGAGCAAGCAAAACTGAAGGCCTATCTTGATGATTATGCGTATTTTGTAAATGCGCTTTTGGATCTTTTTGAAGTGAATCCAGATAAAAAATATCTTGAACTTGCATTATATTACGCAAACTATTTGGTAGAACACTTTTGGGATTCACGCGAAAACAATTTCTTTTTCACGGCAGATAACCATGAACAATTAATTATTCGTACAAAAAATATCTACGACCTTTCACTGCCATCTGGAAATTCAGTCGCGGCGGGAGCTTTTCTGCGACTTTACCATCTTACACAAGAAAAACAATTTCTTGATATCTCAGTTAAGATAATGGAGTCGCTTTCTACCATGGCTGCTGAAAACCCATTTGGCTTTGGGCAGCTTCTTATTGTGGCGCATATGTATTTACAAAAACCAATAGAAATCACGTTGCTGAACCAAAAAGATTTAGAAATTTATAATTACCTCACTAAAAAATTTCTTCCACAATCCATACTTGTAACAGTTGATGATGAGGAATTTCTAAACAGTCTTAAAAAATACCCTTTCTTTGCAGGAAAAGAATATGACAAAACAAAAACAACGGTTTTTGTATGTAAAGATTTTACATGTTCAATGCCATTGCATTCAATGTCGGAAATAGAAAAACTTGTTTAAGAAATCTTCTTTATATTAATTTCCAATTTTTCGCCCACGGCAGGACTTCCCATTCTTTCATATCGGCGTTTTGGCATTGTAATTGTTATGGCAGTTTGAGCATAGCTTTTGACTGTAATTGTGGGCTGTGAATGTAGTATTGCTTCAATTACTGGAGCAATCTGTTCTCTTAGCTCGGGATCTAGTTTTTTATTGATGGCATCAAGCATGAGCTGCTTTTGTGATACTGGCTCAAGCTGGACATCTTCAACAAGGGAGATCTGAACAGTCTGACCAT
>JBQTIK010000077.1:0-2202 GCA_052388195.1 Nitrososphaerota archaeon
CTTTAAATAGTTTGAACCTAATTTTTTCAAAATTTCAAAAAAGGTCGAAGGGTGTCAAACTAAATGCACCATTCTCTTACTTGGCGTCCTAATTTTTTACCTCACCTCTGCATACCATACTATGAAATAAAGACAGACTAATGTTAACAATAAGGTGTTGTAATTCATTATTATAAGATCACTAGAACTATTGTGTTAGCTAAAACCGTGAATATTTAGCTAGTCAGCTAAGCTGTACTAATATGCTATATTTTAGAATAAGACCGTTAATGGATAAAGTTGCATCTTTAAACTTTATAAATAATCAAAAAAAAAAAACAGAATGGCTATTTGCTACCTTAAGAGAGGCAAAATAATTGAATGCTTATCATGACGAAAAAGAACATGTGAGCTTCAGAATAGAAAAGGACATCCTAGATAAGTTGAAGTTTGAAGCAAATGAAACCAGTATTTCACTTAACACATTAATAAATCAAGTATTAAGATTATACTGTGATTGGTATTCTTTGGCGCCTAAAAGTGGCACTATTCCGTATCTCAAGAGCATGATCAGAGACATGATAGAAGAAATAGATGTCGATCGTTTGAATATATTAGCTAAAACAGCTGCAGTTAGAGATTTCAAAAGTATTGTACTAATGTTTAAGAACGGTTTCAACATACATTCTTGGATAGAGGTATTTGACTTATGGCTGAGAATATCGGGAATTTCGCATAGACATGAAATTGATGGACAGTCTCATTTATTTACAATACAACATGGAATGGGGAAAAAATTCTCAATGTTTGAGAAAGAATTGCTATATAACATATTCAGATTACTAGATTATACTCCTTCTATTGAAATCACTGAAAGCACGATTGTTTTGAAAGTGAATTTAAGAACATAACACTTCTAAAACAAATTATTTTTTATTTGTAAAAAATTGTATTAATGTGCTCATTTTTATCAGATAATTAACTGAATAAGCACAATAGAGCACATTGTAGACATCACGTTTATGTTAAATAACGCGATCTATTATTATATGAAAAATCCACTTATCAGTGATAGGAAGAATATTGCAGATAAGATAGAGGTAACTAACACCAACGTCAATGACTGCACGATCTTAAGAGATGGTCAGTACAGATTTGCGTTTGGGTTGATTTCATGAAAATATTATTGGTAGATGATAGCAGAACTTTAACACGCATTCTTTCTGACTTTTTAAAATTGAAAGGCCACGAGTGTACTACAATCAATGATGGAAGAAATGCCATATCTCTAATGTCAGAAAAAAATTTTGACGCAGTCCTTTTGGACTTGCACATGCCAGAAATGGATGGAGCTGAAGTTATAAACAAGCTTGCAAGAAACGGTAAAATCAAAGATCAAAGAATAATTCTGTTTACTGCTTCAAATGTTAGCGATCAGTTGGTAGGAGAATATCTCGATAAAGGTGTTCATGCTTGCATTAGAAAACCCATACAAACTGATGCATTGCTCAGAGTTTTGGTGAGAACATAATGTTTATTTGTGTATCAACTGTGGTAAATCTTTTCTCACTGACAGACTACAGCGGACATCTTTTTAGAAATTGTAATCGTTGATTGTCATGGTCTCGTTTAAAAACGTTAGTGTCAAAAATAAAATAATAATTCTTTGTGGAATATTAATTTCGTTAACAGTAATTGCTGTTTTCATAAATCTTACTCTGCAAACCGAAATCAGAACGCTTGCTGAAATACGTTATCAATCGATGTCATTATCTCAGATAGTCCTACATGAATCATCATCCTTCAGAGGCTACCTTTTGACGGGTGATCAAACATTCTTAACAAGACTTGAGGAGAAGAAAGCTGACTTTCAAGAAACCATTAGAACAATAAAAACACTCACAAACGATGACAGC
The DNA here is from genome assembly GCA_052388195.1 of Nitrososphaerota archaeon. Classification (GTDB taxonomy): domain Archaea; phylum Thermoproteota; class Nitrososphaeria; order Nitrososphaerales; family Nitrosopumilaceae; genus JBBDNF01. The sequence continues at coordinate 1,896 of JBQTIK010000077.1, forward strand.
ATTTTAAGACTTCTTTCCACTGTAGAATCGAAAGAACAGGCGTGGCATCAGGAAGCTGTCAATCTGCTCATAGATGAAAGAAAAAAAGTTGATGCAGGCCAGATTAAAATGGATGATCTTGCGAAGTCATTTCAAACATTATTAGATCCCTCATTAAATCAGCAAATAACTAGTGCAAACGATGAGGTTGTGAAAATTGTTAATGAGGAAATGGTTGTTGGTACTGCTCTGGCATACCAGACGATGTTGATTATACTGGTTGTTGAGATTTCGTTTGGAGCTGTCTTAACTTTTGCCATATCACGTT
>JBQTIK010000078.1:0-2826 GCA_052388195.1 Nitrososphaerota archaeon
ACTTCGTCAACTGCCATATTCCATGCTGCATTATTGTAACCAGTCTCTAATACTCTGATTTCACTAAACTTGAAACTCATTTTATTGAATCAAACATTGAAGAATTGCCTCTGTCATAGATTCTGGATCAAAACCAAATGCTTCTGAATCATTGAGGCTTTGCTGGATCTTTTGCTTAATAGAATTTTTTTCTAATTTAGTACCAATTAAACTTCTTTCAATCTCATCTAAACTTTCTTCGGGATAAAGGAAAAAGTCTCCAGTAATAGTTATTGAGTGGATAGTGTTATTCACCTCGTCATATTCAAGAAAAACCTTGATTAATTTTTGTGATTTGTATGTATTGTGTACTTTTTTCATTGAAGATCAGTTAAATTTTGCAGTTAGTCGTTCTTTTATCATTTGCTTGCTAGTGTGAAACCCATCGTAGATTTGGCTTCCTTGCTGCCGTAACCTCATCCAACCTTCCAACAGGTGTTGTATATGGAGCTTCTTTGGCAACTTGTGGGTTTTCTTTTATCTCCTCTGCAATATTTTTTAATGCCAATGCAAATTTATCTAATGTTTCTTTGCTCTCTGTTTCTGTTGGTTCGATCATTAAAGCTTCATGAACAATTAGTGGAAAGTAAATAGTTGGTGGATGAAAGCCGTAATCTAAAAGTCGTTTTGCAATATTTAGTGCGCTCTTTTCGCCAAATTTTTTTGAGGATAGGACAAATTCATGAGCACATTTTCGGTCGTAAGGAAGTTCATACACATCCCTTAACAAGCTGAGAAGATAATTCGCATTTAATACTGCATGCTCTGATACCTTTCTTATATTTGTCCCCCAAGATATTATATAAGAATAAGCTCTAACAAGCATACCAAAATTTCCATAAAAGGATTTGATTCTTCCGACAGATTTTCCTTTTGCCTTATCTAGTATATACTTACCATTTTGTTTGCTTACTCGAGGTATTGGCAAATAATCAGCCAAAAATGATTTTACTCCTAATACACCTGCTCCAGGACCACCTCCACCATGTGGAGTTGAAAAGCTTTTGTGCAAGTTCAAATGAATCATATCAAATCCCTGATCCCCTGGCCTAGTTATTCCAAGTAATGCATTCATGTTGGCACCATCGCAATACATCAAGGTTCCATTCTGATGGGCAACGTCACATATCTCCAGAATATTCTCTTCAAAGAGTCCAAGTGTGTTAGGGTTCGTTACCATGACAAGTGCTATATCAGGAGTAAGTGATTGTTTGAATTTGTGAAGATCCATATTTCCTCGTGAATCAGTAGGAATAACAACAGTTTCACACTTACACATGGCTGCAGTGGCAGGGTTTGTACCATGAGCTGAATCAGGTATTACTGTTTTCGTTCTTTTTTCGTTCTTTTGTTTAAAGTAAGCTTTTGCTATCATGAGTCCCAAAAGTTCACTCTGTGCTCCAGCTGCTGGTTGCAAGGAAAAAGCATCCATGCCGGTTATTTCCTTTAGATGTTGTTCGAGCTCCCACATCAACTGTAGTGAACCCTGAATACAGTCCTCTCCCGATAGGGGATGAAGATCTCTGAAACCTTGTAGTCCCGCTACGTCTTCATTTATCTTTGGATTATACTTCATAGTACAGGAGCCGAGGGGGTAAAACCCTATGTCAATACCATAGTTCTTTTTTGATAAATTAGTATAATGTCTAATAACATCAATCTCACTAACATTTGGAAGAGGGAGTTCATTTCTAGTAAGATCCTTTGGTAGCAGTATAGTAATATCTTCATCAGATAGGTGTCCTGTATTTTGTTCTTCATATTCGAATATTAGTTTCATAATACTTCCCTTATTATCGATACAAAGGATTCTATATCCTGAATTGTATTCACCTCAGTACAGCAAATTAGCATTTTATCCTCTTCTAACTCTAGTCCACCAAGTATTCCGTTTTTAAGCAATGTTGAAGTGATCTTTTCAGAAGGTTTTGGTGTCTTCACAAGGAATTCGTTGTAAAATGGTTTTTTATTTAAAATTTTGAAACCCAAGATTCCTAATTTTTCCTGTAGTAAATGTGCTCTACCATAAGAAAGTTTTGCAACCGTATTAAGTCCACTTCTACCCATGAGTGCTAAGTATATAGTTGAAGCTAGAGCCATCAATCCTTGGTTCGTTGTTATATTACTAGTAGCCCTTTCTCTCCTTATGTGTTGCTCACGTGCTTGAAAGGTTAGCACAAAACCTTTGTTTCCATTAGAATCTGTGGTCATACCACAAATTCTTCCTGGAATTTTCTTTAACAAAAAATCCTTAACAGCCATGAATCCCAGATATGGACCGCCAAAGTTCAGCGGAATGCCAAATGATTGGCCCTCACCAACCACTATATCTGAGCCATAGTTTGCAGGAGTTTTAAGTATTGCAAGAGATGTTGGCTCAACAACACAAGTAACAAACAATGCCCCAACTTGGTGTACGCGTTCTGATAATTGAGACAAATTCTCAACATTTCCATAGAAATCGGGATTCTGAGCGATTACACACGCTGTATCATCATCAATTCTATCTGTGAGTTTAAGATCCGCTCCTTCGCAATATGTCTTTAAAACTTCTAAATATTGTGGATGTAATCCTTCCTTCACAAAAACATTATTCCTTCCATTATAAGACGAAGAGAGTAAAGCTGCCTCTGCTAAAGCAGATGCCCCATCATATAAGGAAGCATTTGCAACATCCATACCAGTAAGGAGGCATATGAAAGACTGGAATTCATATATGGCTTGCAGAGTGCCTTGATTCATCTCAGCCGGATAAGGTGTATATCCTGTAGAAAACTCCCCACGCAT
>JBQTIK010000079.1:0-3662 GCA_052388195.1 Nitrososphaerota archaeon
GCATCAATTAGGCCGTTAATGTAAAAGTCTACAGTTCTTGTAACTGTTTTTCTATCACCATGGGCGTTGAAGTATGTTATTTCAAGAGGTGCATGAAGTGATTCATCTTTTAATTTATCGGGGACATAAACATTAAACGCAAAATGCTTGGTTGATTTTGGTTCTATAGTTCCGATATCCCAGTGACTTTGATCGAATACAACATTTTCTAGGTTGGTAACGGATTGGGCAGTTGCTGTAACACTGGTCTGTGTATTTTGCAAAACAATATCAACATTTGATATGGGCGCTGTACCTAGATTGGAGACCTCTATCATCACAGGATTATTCTTTATTGAGGTTAGGAGTGGATCTACTGCTTTAAGATTTAGAACACTTTCACCAGTAACTTTGAATTTGAAGTCAAAAAAGGCATCTCTTTGTCCAGATTCTCTTAGTCTTGAATATTCAACCTTGACAGTACCTGGATATTGTTTAATTTCGATATTTTCATCGACGTTAACAAAGAAGGTTAGTGCAAAGACTTCACCTGCAAGGGCATTGTTATCATTATCTGCTAGAATGAGGGATCCCTTTCCATCAGCGGCTGTAAATCCGAAAGGTAACGATAACTGACCCCTTATTCCGCTAATATCTTGCGAACCTACATTTGCCATCACTACGGTAAATGGCACGTTTTTGTCTCCTTGATCTACCTCAATCTTTTCTTTTTCTGTACCAAAATAGGCATCAAGGAATTTTACATCTGCAAATGTGCGTTCAAAGGGGGAATCAGATGTGGTTGTCTGCGCATAAGCATCAATGAAGACAAGCTGGGAAATGAGAAGCATGACAAGCAAAACAAATAACTTTGATACCATTATACTGTCACTTCCACTTTCCTTGATGGTTCTTGACCTTCGAAAGCACGACCATCTTTAATGTTGATAATTCTGTCTACATCTCCAAACTGATCTCTATCATGTGTTACTATGATGAATGTTTGGCCTAGCTTCTTTGCCAATGATTTCATGAGTTGAATGATAGTCTCTGCAGTAACGGAATCCAAGTTGCCTGTAGGCTCGTCAGCTAAAACTATTGATGGATTGTTAATGAGACCTCTAGCAATGGCTGCTCTTTGAGCTTGACCACCTGAGATCTTGTTTGCACGACTGTTGATTTGTTTCTCAAGACCAACTGCCTTTAACAATTTTGTGGCATCATCAAGAGCGTTTGTATCGGTTCTCTGAATTTTTCTTGGAAGAAGAACGTTTTCTAAAACTGTCAGATCAGCTAGAAGATTTGAAAACTGGAAGACAAATCCTAGCTTTGAGTTTCTAAAAGATGAGATATCATTGTCTTTAAGAGTGGTTGTATCAACTCCATCGATCAAGACTTTCCCACTAGTTGGACGATCCAAAAGTCCAATCATATTCAACAGTGTAGATTTACCGGAACCGGAACTGCCTACAACAAGAAGAACCTCACCTTTTTTGACTGAAAATGAAACGTCCTTTAGTGCAGGAACTGCCGTATCGCCTTCTCCGTATATCTTATTCACGTTTTTTATCTCAAGAACAAGGTCAGACAGCTCTTATCGCCTCCACGGGTTGGAGTCTGGTTGCCCTGTACGCAGGATATATTGAAGCTATTACTGCCAGTACAAATGACGTTAAGGCTGTCTGTCCTATTTTTGGCCAATTATAGGTGACTTCCAGCGCCAGACTGCCTTCAAATTCTAATTTGGTCTCTTTTGCATATGCGGTATAGACCAATCCAAGAGCTGTGCCTACACTCGCGCCTATAGCGCCTATTATCATTCCTTGGAACAGGAACAGAATTAGAATGTCCTTTCTTTTAGCACCTATTGCGCGCATTACTCCTATCTCTCTAGTTTTGCTTGATACTAACATCATCTGAATTGTTACAATGGCAAAAGCAGAAGACATCATTCCAAAGTAACCAATCAAATTAATCAAAGCAATACCAGATCGAAAACCACGCAGAGTTGATTCGGCAGACTCCTCAATAGTTTCAGCCTTAAAGTCATCAGATGGGAATGATCTCAAAAATAAATCCTTAACTTCTATTGCTTTTGTCGAATCATTTAGTTTTACTATGATGGAGCCGGTTTCATCTGTTCGATCTAAGATGCTACGTAACGTGTCAATGTGAACAATTACACTGGTGTCAAAGCCCTGCCCACCAGCTGATGTAGTAATACCAGCAACAACAAAACGTTTGATTTGGTCTTCCCCCCGCCTATCCACAAACTTTAGCTCTATGTTATCACCAACTTGGACTCCACCAAGATCACGCGCAACTGTAGAACCTAGAACAATAGAATTTCGTGCAAATACGAACTGACCGTTGCCTACTGTAGTGTAAATGGTTGATGCGCGTATATCTCTAAACGGATCCACGCCAACTACTGGAATTCGAAACTCTTCGTATCTTTTTCCATATTTTGTAGCGTTTATTGCAGCAGATGAATCCAATCTAGGAGTTGCAGCTTCAACATATGGAATTCTTTCAAACCAATTTACTAATGCAATATCAGACTTGTCGATGTAATCATCTTCATTTGTTACTAAGATGTCACCGAACCGATAGTTTTTCAGATCTCGGACAATTGCGTCATACAATCCTTGAAAAATTACAAAGTTAACGTGGATAACAAGAATGCCTATGGAGACAGCCAAGACGGCGCCTATGAGGCTACCCTTCTTATTCATCAGCATTCGCGTTGCTAAGTGCACCCTGTAATCCACGATGTTATTAGAATTAGTCGAATATTTAATGCTTAAAGTCTTATTTCTTCATATATAAGACAATTATATATGTAACATGTATGCTTTATATCAAATAATTGATAAGGAAAACAAAAAATGGACAAAATTGATATCAAGATTCTCTCGCACCTTTTGAACAATTGCAGAACGCCAGATAGACAGATTGGAAAAAGTGTTGGCATATCTGGCAGTGCAGTGAAATCAAGAATTCAAAAAATGATTGACAATAAAATAATTGAAGAATTTACCTTAAAGATCGAACCGCCGGTCTTGGGGTACAGTGTTTTGTATTTTGTGGTGGCTGGAAAGGATTTGAAAAATATTTTAGAACAAGTCAGGTTGATTGGGGAGCCATTTTTTGTAGTTCCGTGTGTTGGTGGCATAACTGTTTGCAGCATTGTTGTGAAAGAAGATCCTAACCAGAAAATGGAGCTTGCAAAAAATTTAATGAAAGATGTTAGGGTGTTAAGCATTTTTGAAGCACAGAATCCTGGCATCAGATCTGATCTGACTAAAACTGACCTTGAAATTATTGACATACTCCTAAAAGATCCCCGAATGAAAATTGATCAGACTGCAAAGTCTACTGGTCTTTCAACAAAGACTGTAGCGCGATCTCTTGACAAGCTTCAACATGATGAAGCTATACAGTTTACACTTGTCTATAACCCTGTGAAAATGACTGGATACATTCCTTTTGCAATTCTTGTTGGGGTAACAAGAAATGTTAAACAAACACTTCTTAAATTAGAAAAAGAATTTTCAGAATCATTTTTACAAAAACCCTTTGTAAACATGAACCAGATTGTTCTATTTTTTTACAGTGATAATATTTTCAAGCTTGATGAATTAACGCAAAAGGTGCACAAAATAGAGGGAATTGCGTCAGTA
>JBQTIK010000080.1:0-4181 GCA_052388195.1 Nitrososphaerota archaeon
GCAAGTCATTCCAGGTGGTCTCGTACTTGTGTACCTCGCGTATCATGTCTCCACCACCGTGAAAAGGTGGCATGCTGTCTAGTATCTCCTTTCTTGCCCACAATACCCCTACACCTGTAGGCCCAAGCATCTTGTGTGCTGAAAATACAAAAAAGTCACAGTCCAATTTTTGTACATCAGCTTTCATGTGTGGAACAGACTGTGCTGCATCAAGGAGAACCTTGACTCCCTTTTTGTGACACTTTCTAATTATATCCTCAACGGGAGATATTGTTCCCAAAACGTTTGACATGTGACTAACTGTTACAAGCTTTACCCGTCCTGTATCCAGATATTCGTTAAGCTGATCAAGTATTAGCTCTCCTTTGTCATCTATTCCAATGTATTGTAGCTTTGCTTGCTTTTCTTTTGTCAAAAGCTGCCAGGGAACGATATTGCTGTGATGCTCGTATTCAGTGGTTACAACAATGTCGTCTTGTTGGACATTTTGTCTTCCCCAAGAATATGCAATGAGATTGATTGCCTCCGTTGTGCCTCGTACAAATACAATCTCTTCACGGTTTTTGGCATTGATGAACTTTGCAACTTTGTCTCTTGTAAGCTCAAACGCGGCTGTTGATTCTTCTGCGAGCTGATGCACCGCCCTGTGGATGTTTGAATTATAATTAAGATAATAATTTCGAATCGCATCTATTACCTGGATTGGTTTTTGTGATGTTGCTGCGTTGTCAAAATATACCAGCGGTTTGCCTGTGTGAACTTTGCGCTGCAGAATTGGAAAGTCCTTTCTGATATTTTCAATATTTAATGTACTGGCTTGCAAGATTTACCCTACCTCTACATAGATCTCGTTTTGTTCTATTTTAACATTGTAGGTTTTTAGTGGTTTTTCTGCAGGAAGATTTTGTGGGATTCCAGTCTCAAGATTAAAAGTAGAAAGGTGCAATGGACAGGTTACTCCTTCCTCTCCTAAAATTCCTGTTGAGAGGTCAGCCTGGGCGTGCGTACAAATCCTGTCTGTAGCATAGATTTTTCCGTTTAGATTTGCCAAGAGAATCTGTTTTTCGTTGTAATCAAAGCCAATCATCTGACCCTTTTCAAGTTCTTGTTTAGTGCAAGCCTTTACCCATTCTGACAAAAATTTTTCTCACCTGTATTTGTAGTGGCTCTCAAATATGTCAGTCTCGCGGTATCTTGTCTCTTCCACTTCAAGTATTGCCTTTAGCTGCTCGTCTGACTTTATGGTAAGCTCTCTGCCAAGCCATTTAGATTCTATAAGATAGCTGATCCAAGCTCGGATCTGGTATGACATCTTTCTTGACAGCGGTTCAAGAAATCCTTCAATTATGATTTTTTGACCCGCTGCCCTGTCAAGACATCTTGTAGCTAGATAGAATAGCTGTTCTTCATCAAGCTGTGCAACAGATGCAGAGTGGGTAGCTTTGACATCGTTTGTAAATATTTCAAGCCCTGGTATGGAATCAGACTTGGCTCCTTTATCTAATAAAATAGAATGACCTGAAAGGTAGGACTCTGCATGGTGAGCGTTTTCTTCAATTCGTATCATTCCCTTGAAAAGAGATTTTGATTTATCCTTTAGAACGGATTTTTCAAGAACTCGTCCGACAGTGGATGGTACTACGTGTATCAAATTTGATGTGATGTCAAATGACTGGTTGTTGTTTCCAAAGACAACTTCGGTGTCATTTGCAATTGCCCCTGTTCCGTTTAGGTAGTTATCAACCTTATACCTTGAAAGAAGGCCTCCAAACAATCCGAGATACCAGTTAATTCTACCGTCTCTTGCAACATGCCCTGTCCTTGTGGAAAAGTTTACTGCGTTTTGGTCCATGGCCTGTAGGGTGACCAAATCAAGTTCAGCATTCGGGTTTACTTGAACATCCAGTAGTTCAAGGTATGCCTGCTGTTTTGGGCTCTTTGTGGCATAAAGCTCCTGAACGATTAGACCCTTGCTGCTTTCGTCTCCTACTACTATGTTTCGTGATACCGTAGAGGTTCCGTCTACTGAAAGTAACGAAATTACATGTATTGGTTTTTCCAATATTAGATTTCTTGGAATGTAGATGAAAAATCCTGAATTGAAAAACGCATTGTTAAGTGCGGTGTACTTGTCCTTTTTTGGATCAGTTGATTCAAGTGATTTTTTTATCTTGTCTTGATGATCCCGTATTGCATCGTTTATCGAACATATAACAACGCCCTTGGATTTTAGTTCAGAAGGCAGATTTATCTTTTGTATGTTTGTGCCAACCTGCACTATGCATGGGCTGTCTGCAATCTCTGCGATCCTGTCGTTGATAAAACTAGGAATTGTACTATCGGAGCTTAGCGAAAATGATACTTGTTGTGGATCCATCCTATTTGCGTCAGAATATTTGTTGTACAGTGGCGAGACTTCGGGCGGTAGCTCTTGGTATATTGAAAAAGAATTTTTTCTGTATTCTTTAAGCCAAGATGGTTCGTTATTTGCAGATGAGATCTCGTCTATATTGTTGGAACCAAGTGTGGATAAAGCAAACAATGCCATGCCAAATCACAAAAATTAATCTTGGACAGTCTAACCGACTGAGCCATCCATTTCCATTTTTACTAGTCTGTTGAGCTCAACGGCATACTCCATTGGAAGCTCTTTGGTAAATGGCTCGATGAATCCGTTTACAATTAGTGTCAATGCATCTTCCTCGGAGAACCCTCTGCTCATCAGATAAAATATCTGCTCGTCTCCTATTTTTCCTACAGTTGCCTCGTGGGTAACCGTAGCGTCCTCTTGGTTAATCTCCATGTATGGATAAGTGTCAGTCTTTGAGATGTCATCTAAAAGCAGTGCATCACATCTGACTGAAGCCTTGACGTTTGTAGCCCCCTTTGCAACATGAAGTAATCCTCTATAGGTTGTTCTTCCGTTAGCCTTGCTTACGGATTTTGACGTAATTCTGGATGTGGTGTTTGGCGCCAAGTGTACCATTTTTGCACCAGTATCTTGGTGCTGGTTTTTTCCTGCAAATGCAACAGACAGTGTTTCACCATGGGCTCTTTGTCCAAGTAGGTATATTCCTGGATATTTCATTGTGAGCTTGCTTCCTATGTTACCGTCAATCCATTCTACTCTTGCGCCCTCGTAAGCATAAGCACGCTTTGTAACTAGATTGTAAACATCGTTGCTCCAGTTCTGGATTGTTGTGTATCTTAGCTTTGCACCCTTTAGCGCAACTAGTTCCACAACAGCAGAGTGTAGTGACTCTGAAGAATAAACTGGTGCTGTACAACCTTCTATATAATGCACCTCAGATCCTTCGTCTGCTATAATAAGGGTTCTTTCAAACTGACCAATGTTTTGTGCGTTGATTCTAAAGTATGCTTGCAGAGGTAGATCTACTTTGACACCTTTTGGAACATAGATAAAAGATCCTCCGCTCCAGACCGCGCTGTTTAGTGCAGCAAACTTGTTATCCTCTGGAGGAATTATTTTACCAAAGTATTTCTTGAAAATTTCTGGCTCTTCTTTTAGAGCATTGTCAGTATCAAGGAACTTTACTCATTGCTTTTCAAGATCTTCTCTTAGGTGGTGGTAGACAACTTCGGACTCGTATTGTGCACCTACACCTGCAAGGAATTTTTTTTCTGCTTCTGGAATACCTAGCTTGTCAAAAGTTTTTTTGACATCTTCTGGAACGTTGTCCCAGCTCTTTTCTGTTTTTTCAGATGCTTTTGCATAATAGTAGATATTGTTAAAGTCAATTTTACCCAAGTCTCCACCCCAGTTTGGCATTGGTTTTTTCATGAAGATGTCATAAGATCTCAGTCTAAAGTCAAGCATCCATTGTGGTTCGCCTTTTAGCTTGCTTATCTCTTCAACCGTACCTCTTGAGAGACCTTTCTTGCTGAGATAAACATACATCTCAGTCGAGTCCTTGAAATCATATTTACTATAATCCATATTCATGTCTGTAGTCATACGAAAATCATAACGTCGTTATATTATAAATAAGTTACAGAACTGCTTCCTAGTTGTACAGCGGAGTAGGTCAAGCTAAATAGGTCAAGCTAAGTTTTGAGATTAAGCTAACAAAAAAATTGTTTTTCTAATTTTAAAAAATTCATCTTTAAGAAGTAGAAATGGCATCATATGCTTGTGATCAAGATAATAAAATCAGACGAGC
>JBQTIK010000081.1:0-3459 GCA_052388195.1 Nitrososphaerota archaeon
ACTGGCTATTCAAAGACTGAAACAAATAGACTGGAAGTTGCTTGAAAAATTATCAGGAAATAAAACTGAATTTGATGACCTCAAAAAGACTTTGGAATACATAGCAAAACATTAGAAACAATTGAGTCGAAGTTACGATCATGATGGTGGTATATTCCCACTAGACTTGCTCTTCTATGGTTTTACAAATGAATTTAACGATTTTCGATTTCTCTTTCCATCCTGATTGAGTTGTATTTTTTGAATCAAAACTGGTAAAAGAAAGGAATGTGAACCTCCCAGCTGCAAAAAAAGAACGTTGGATGATTTCATGTAGATTTTTAACGCAACAGTATCTTTAGCATCCTATCTACTGTCACTATCCTCACGCCTCTGTATCTGTTCAGGCTCAACAGGTCGTCGTCTCCCGACACAAGATAATCGGCGTGGCCATCGTATGCAGTTGCAAGAATCTTGTTGTCCTGCGGGTCTCTTGATATCTTGATCTTCGATATTACATGTACAATTTCTGACACAGTTCCCAAGATATGCAGGAATCTCCGGATGTCCTCCTTTTCGACGTGTTTTCTTATTCTGGGTTCTCCAGAAATCCTGACAAACTCTTCTACTATTTCTCTTGAAAGGACAAGTCTGTGATTTTTAATTATACTAGTATTCAATAGCATTCTTGGTTTTCCATCTGAAATAAGTGCGGACATTAGTACGCTGGTGTCAAGAACAATTCTCATAAATGCAAGCTATTTCTGCTTCCTATACTTCTGGACAATCTGGTTTATCTCTTCATCAGAGAGTTCTCCATATTTTGCCGTTCTTGCATCAACTTTTCTGTATAGCGATTTGAGATCTCTTATGATGTGAGGAATCTCCATCTTTTTCATGATGACAGAGTCTCTATATGCATACACGAGCAGCTTCGTCTTGGGTTTGAGACCAAGCTTCTCCCTTAAGGATTGCGGTATGACTACCTGCCCCTTTCCACTCACTACTGTAATGTCTTCTTCCTCGTACGTTGTCATGTTCTTCATACCATATTCTTACTTTCTTACCATAAATAGTTAATGGTATAAGCCACGAATCAGTATAACGATACCAACTGGGTCCAAAATAGTTGCAATAATGGTGATATATTCGCACTAGATCCGCTCTTCTATAGATTTACGAATAAATCTAACAACCTCTAGTTTCTTTTTCCATCCTGACTGAATCGCTTTTTTTAAATCTATAATAACCACATTATTATAATTGGTATTTTTCTTGTATCGTATATTTCCAATATCATTTGCAACCATAAGATTAGCTTGAGATTCTTTGAGCTTCGTTCTAGCTTCTGTGATCAATCTCTCTTTTGGCAAATTAGTTTCTGCTTTAAATCCTACAAGAAAGACATCTTTTTGAATTTTTTTAATTTGATCTATAATTTTAGGCGCACGTTCTAGTTTTATCAGAATTTTACTGGAAATACTTTTGATTTTTGTTTTATTTGTCCTTTCGGGGGTATAATCAGACACAGCTGCGGCTAGAATTACAATATCAAATTTCTGTTTCATTTCATTTCTTACTGCATTAAACATCTCTCTACCTGTTTCAACTCTTACAAGTTTGACACCTTTTGGCGGTAGTTCCTTTCCAGGACCGTAAATAAAAGTGACTTTAGCCCCAGCTGAGACAAATTCAGATGCAAGCAAAACTCCTGTCTTTCCCGTACTTTGATTTGTAATCACTCGTACAGGATCAATATACTCTATGGTAGGTCCTGCAGTGATAAGCACTTTTTTACCATGTAATTTGGAAGAAGAACCAAACTTTTTGAGAACAAAATAAAGCACTTCCTCAGGTTCTGAGGCCTTTGCCTTGCCCTCGACTATATTTGGACCGATAAACTCGACTTTTCCCTTCAAAAACTCCATGTTTTTTCTCACAGAAGGATTCTCATACATTGCCTCATGCATAGCTAAAGCCATAACAATCGGTATCTTGGAGCCAAATCCCACACTCAAAACAGTAGATATTGGTGTATCATCAATTCCATTTGCAAGCTTTCCAAGTGTGTTTGCAGTACATGGATATACAACAATCAAGTCAGATTTTTTGTAATCTGCAATCTTGATGTGTTCAAGATCTCCAGTAAGCTTTGTTATTACCTCATTTCCTGTTGCCCACTTGAAGTAGCTTGGCTTGATTAGTTCAGTTGCAGCTTTGCTTGCAACACAGGTAACATCAGCACCATGTCGCATAAGCAGTCTAGCTAGCTCAATTGACTTGTAGGCAGCAACACTTCCACTCACACACAAAACAATTTTTTTCCCAGCAAGCTCTGTACCGTGTGAGCTTACAATATCAAGTGATGGATGTTTATGCAATTTCTTTTTTCAACCTTTCAAGCTCGGATTTATCCATGGAAAAGGAGTGTTCTTTTGCAGGAAACTTACCTGACGTTACATCGTTTTTGTAAGCTTCAACAGCTTTAATAATTTGTTGGGAAAGCTCAAGATATCTTTTGGCAAACTTTGGTTTTAGCTTGTCATATAATCCCACTACATCATGAAAGACAAGCACCTGACCGTCACAGTCTAGACCAGATCCAATTCCTATTGTTGGAATTTTAACAGATTCGGTAATTATCTTTGCGACTTCTTGCGTAACCATTTCTAAAGCAATACTAAAAGCTCCAGCTTCTTCAAGTGATTTTGCGGCATCAACTAGTTTTACTGCAGAATCTTTTGTCTTTGCCTGTACCTTGTAGCCTTCCTGCAGTACGGTAGTCTGTGGCTGCAAGCCTATATGGCCCATGACTGGTATGCCAACCTCTACTATTGCACTCACAGTCTCAGCAACCTCACGACCGCCCTCAAGCTTGACCGCATCTGCACCTGATTTTATTAGTCTACCAGCATTTTCAATGGCTTGAGCTTGGCTTGCTTGATATGACATAAACGGCATGTCAGCAACAACCATTGCATTTTGTCTTCCTCGGCTTACAGCTTCAGTAAAGATGCACATCTGTTCCATCGTTACTGGAATCGTGCTTTGATATCCAAGCATAACCATTCCTGCACTGTCACCTACAAGCAAGATGTCAACGCCAGCTTTGTCACAAAGTAAAGCTGTTGTGTAATCATAAGCAGTGATTACAGAAATTTTGGCCGTTCCCTTTTTTGTTACTATATCTTTAACAGATTTAGGCATAAGCTAACCTCCTGAGATTGTTATTCATTTCAACTAATGCTTGCGACAAGTTTTTTTTGTTGTCAAACCTGTCTACGACAAGTTTCTTTTTCTTTAGCTTCTTTGACATTTCAATTAGAATCTTCATTCCACGAATTACATTATCCACAATCGTAATGTCTGCAGTCTGTGCAGTTCGTGAAAGTGGGTTGAGATCAAAGGTGATAACTTTTTTTCCAAATTTTTTTAATGCAATAGTTCTATCCCCATCTTCAAGTGGCACCAAAACCACAT
>JBQTIK010000082.1:0-14612 GCA_052388195.1 Nitrososphaerota archaeon
ATTAGAATCAAGTGTAGCATTAATTGCCTTGAACCATTGTTCAGAAACAATCCTGTTAAAAAAATCGTCTATTATTACCATATCTGATGATCTAATCACCCAATCCAAATCTTTTACGACACACAGCATATCTTTGTGAGTAAAAAGGGGGTAAACCATTTTTATTGATAATAAGTAAACTCGTTTGCTTCAAAACAAAACTAGTGTTTTCCTACCCACTGGTACCTATATTCTTCATCAAATAAATCCGCCTTGATCTCATCAGTGTCAACTTTTGTACTCAAACTAACCACAAACAACCCCAGTCTTCCTTTGTAGGGAATTGGCATTCTCAGCTCTTGTGCTTTTTTAAGCAAAAACCCATACTTGTGACGCAAAAACTCTTCGCTGGCAAAATGCTTTTTGTAATCAGATTTTAGCTCAGAAACTGAATTATACACTTTGACATCGTAAATCTCAGCTTTGCCAATAATTATGCCAGTCCTAAGCTTTGTTTCATCAATTCCAAGTCTTTTACAAGCATCTTTTTTTATCTTAAACGGTGCGTGTACAAGAAACTCACCACGAAATCTTGTATTCCATGTTCGAAGCTCGATTGTTTTTTTGCCTTGAACGATTAGATCTGCATATGGTTGCGATACAGAAAGACATTTCATCCTAGTTTCTTCCCAACACATTCAAGACTCTGTTTGGAATATCGTTTAATCTACTGACAGCTAAAGTGCTGTCATACCCAAGACGCTTGAGGTTACTTGCAATTATTGTGGATATAGTAGTGCTTGGTCCTACTCCAATTGCCACCATCTTGATTCCCAAAAGTTTGAAGGTCTGTATCATTATACGAGCTGCATCAGCATCAGATGGTTCGCCATCAGACAAGGTAAGAAAGATATCAGGCTTTTTTGAACGTAACATCGGAAGCATTAGTGAATACACTTCAGCTAGGGGAGTTCCACCATTTGCCTTAATCTGCGCAAGTCTTTTTGCAGCAATGTTGTTCCATTTTATATTTTCAGGCTTGACCTGCCAGCAGGTAACCTGTTTTTGTTCAGTATTGAAGACATAGACAGAAAACTTTACCTTCAAAAATGCAAGCACTTCACACAAAGCAAGTGTAGCTTTTTTGTATTCTACTTGCTCGTTTGCTATACTTGAGGAGTGATCAAGCAATACGACAATCCTTGTCTTGATGGTTATCTTCTGGTCTGTAAGGAAAGGAGTATGGCCTTCGATATAGATTTCCTCATCAAACTCGTCTCCTGCAGTAGCGTGCTGTTCCTTCCAACCTGTCTTCCATTCTTTGAACTTGGCCTTTAGACCGCTTATTAGATTAGCATCATAGATCTTTGTCTCATCAACGTTCATTGAGGAAGGAACACTAATTCCAATACTTTCAGTACCTAATCCACGATTTTCATTTCTAAGATTTTCTTCAAGTAAAACTCTGAACTCTTCAAAGACTGTCTTTCCTTCAGAGATTCGCTTTGGATCAAGCTCACCAAAACTGCCTTCACGGAATTTTGCTATCTTGCCTATTGCCTTGTCAATTTCATCTGATATTGCAATGCCAGAGCTAAGCTTTGGTATTGCTAAAGGAATAGTAAGCAACGGATCAATTTCTAAAATTTTTAGTATCTCAGGAATCTTCTTTTCAAGCCACTCTGTATCATAGTTGTTATCGATGGCTTGCTTTATTGCATCTTTTGCAAAATCTGTTGCCTTGACAACTTTTTCATATTGACTTGGTGTAACTTCGCCTTTGATATCACCCATTAGAAAATACTGGAAAAATCCTTCAACAATTCTTGATTTACCATAAAGCGAGTTCAATAAAGGACGGTAAAGCCAAGCAAGACTGTAGCTGAATATTATTTCCTCATCCATTCCCCGCCATTGTTTTCTACCTAATGTCTCAATTCTTCTTGTCTCAAGCGTGTTTAGCAAAAATCCAAAGGCATGATCGTTGCTTAGTACCTTGTTACAATATTTTACTCGCATTGCCTCATACCACAAGGCGGTTCTAAACTGCCTGTATCTTTGAAAGTCAGTTCCAATGAAGTGATCCAGTGGAAACATAACTACCTTGTTTTCCCTTAGTTTGGTCTGGATCTCTTTTTGCTCAGCAATTCCCACTGCGATATTTTGTCTTTCAGACCATCTTCTTACAAGGAAGGTAGCAATCTCAAGTAAAGTGTCATTTCGTAGCTGGATTGACTGCATTAGTTACCAAACATGGATGTGATGATGTCACTGACTTTCTGGTATTCAATATTACCCCACTGTGAGTATACGTTCGCAAATACGATATCAGCTGCATGTCTTGGCTTTACTCCCGCATCAAGCATCTTGCCAAAGGCTATTGTTTCCCGCAGGCTAGGAGAATAATACAATTCTTCTACTGCAGCAGCTTGGCGCAAAGAGTTTGCAAGCTTTATTCCCTGCAAAAGGTCATTATCGTGTGATCCAGAGATGTATTTTTTGATTATCTGAAGCTCGATTTCTTCTGGAGGATACTCTAATCTTATTCTGACAGGAAACCTGCTTAGTAGCTGCGGTGGTAGCTCCTTTGTTCCAACATGTGATAATGGATTGATAGTTGCAACAACAAACCAGTCCTTGTTTGCCTGAACAAGTTCTCCTCCGGATTCTTTTAGGACAAGCTGTCTTCTATCATCCAACGCCTCATCTAATCTAAGTAAGACATCGGCCTCTGCTGCGTTTATTTCGTCTAAATATAACATGTCTCCTTCTTTCATAGATTTTACCAGTATACCTTCAGCAAAACCAATAGAACCATTTTCCAAAGTTTTTGAACCTACAAGATGGCTCTCACGAGTCCGTAAGCTAAAGTTAATTGATTCAAGCTTTGCATTTTTTTTTGCCGCAAACTCACGAACAAGACTTGTCTTACCAGTTCCCTTTGGACCTATGATTAATACAAACAAGCCAGACTCGTACGCTTTGTCTAAGACCTCAAAGGAATTGTTCCAATCTATATACAACGATTGTTTGAGCACTACTTTTGGAAGTATAGGTCCTTAATTTAAAAATAGTCATGGGAAGTAGTTCAATACCATTACAGTTGAATGATTAGGGGAAATAATTAGTTCCTAATTCTCACAAAGGACTCATCTAAAATCTGATGCAGAGTGTGGTGCCATGTTTCAAATCCATCAGATGTTTTTGGGAAATTATAATAATGCATTGTCAAAATTTTGTTTTGTTGTGCTGTGAATCTAAGACTGTCTGCAAGCGTTTTGTTCAAGGCACCGTGAATCATCATGCTAAGTTTTCCCACTGTTCCAAAATCAGGATGCTCACCTCTACTTATGGCCTCAACATCCATCTTGGACAAAAAGTGTTTCATACCATAGTCTATCTGCTCATTAGTCAGAGTCTGTAGTAATCGTCTAAAAACCTCAAGACCTGCAGTTTTGTATCCGTAATCATTTATGAAATCTATATTGTATTGCCACAAACCTCTCTCACTTACATCTCCAGCTTCTATGGCTGCTACTGCATCCTTTCCAATTATTGTTGCTGCAACTATAGCAGGACCAATTCCTCCAGCATCGAGTGGTTTTGGCATCCATGCAGAATCCCCCACAAGCATGTATCCATTTGCCACGAGACAATCATTCTGTCTTCTAACTGAAACCTGCCATGTGCCAGTTGCGTTTGCAGAATCACTTGGGTCATCAGAGAGTCTTGGATTCTTTATTGCTTTGTTAATCTTAACATAATCATTGATCAATTTCATCACATCATCCTTTTTGCCCAACCTCTGATTTCTTTTTTGTAGCTCCGTGTATTGTACCCCTAGACCTATGTTTACTTTGGTTTTGCCTTTTGGAAAGACCCAAGCATATCCACCAGGGGCAATGTCTTGATCTAGATGTATAATGCAATAATCAGGGTCAAAGTCAGTCTTGTCTTCTACTCCACTTTCAAACTTCATAATATGCCTTCCTGTAGCTTCCAAATCGTCACGATCTATTTTTTTCTCAATATTTGATTTGATGGAAAGCCCATTTCTGAGCATAGATACAACCCCAGTGGCATCTATCACTATTTTTGCAGTCTTCTTGTAGGGTTCATTTGTCTTAAGGTCTGTTCCCTCTACACCAATGACTGAACCATTTTCATATAGCAAGTTTCGTAACGCAATAGAGTACTGCATGTTTATTCCCATCTTTTTTGTATCCCGAAGCTGGCGTTGTGGAAGTTCTTGTCTGTTTAGCATAAACCCATCTCCATCAAAAGGGATCGAAGTTTTTCTGTCTGGTGAAAATGCCATGACTCCCTTTACTGGATGTTCAATCTCTGGACTGCCCCAAGCTATCTTTATTCTATCTGTCATATAGTCAACGGTATTTTTCCCAACTGCATCGCCACAGATCCAGCCATTGATTGTTTTCTTGCCCAACATCGGTTCTGGGTTTCTATCAATCACCAATATCGATAATCGTTGTTTAGAGTAAAATGAAGAAGACTGAGCAGCAATCATTCCAGCAAGTCCGGCCCCAGCTACGATAATATCATAATTCGTTTTCACAGCGAAAAAACGGGATCCACTCTATTTAAAAGAACCGTGTGAAAATGGATCGAGTTTGGGTCGGTTCGTCGCGGCTTCTTCACAGCGATTGCTCAGACTGGAGCGGCAAATATTACCTCATTCCCTTTTGTTGTTGTTACTCAAATACTATTAAACTCTACTTCGTAGCGACTTGAGAGATCCTGACACAGTTACAACCTTACACTCTCTTTCAAGATCAAAAATAACTCGTGAAAGTTTCTCAAGTTCACATGAAACTATGGCTTGACCGTCTGCATTTGAGATTATGTTTATGTCTGAAAAATTGTTAAGGTCTACTACTTTTTCCAATTTTAATAAGACATACCTTTTTTTCTTCTTCAAGGTTTTAAAATTTCCAAATATGTTTTGATAATCTCCTTCTTTTTGTATATGGGAATAGAAATTTTGATCTTTACTGCGTCATTTTGTTGTAAACTAACCAATTTTCTTATCATCTCTTGCTTGCTAACTCTCAAAAATAAAGATGAATCTTCAAAATGAGTATCAATTTCCTGCAAAAACTCATTAAACTGAAGTTTTGAAATTCTCGAAATTAGTCTCTTAACAAAGTATTCTGCTCTTTTTTTGCTGAGCCTCGCTTTCAACAATAAAATTGGGTTTCCAAAGTGGCCAGCTAGTTTTTCTTCCACAAATTCTTGCTCCGTTATTTCGAACAATTCTTCTATAGAATCTAAAATTTTTTCCTTATCTTCTGTCGCATGTATTATGACCTCAAAAACGATCTCTAGCTGATTTACCATACTTTTTCGAGTTTTGTATGAATAATAAATCTATTAGGCTTGAAGTAAGGCAATCTCAGCTTCTGCAGTTCTGATAATCTTTGCCTTCTCTACGCCAACATGTCTTACATGGATTATTTTCTTGACTGCAGCCATGATGTCTGAGTTTATTTTTCCAAATGCAGTGGCTTGAACAAACTGATCAATTGTCATTTCAGGTATAGTTTTTGACATTACATCTCGTGCAATCAATCTAAGTGCATGCTTGCGGGAGGTATTCCATTTTTTTTGCGTCAATGCAATAATTTTAATTCGGAAAATATGACCGTCCTTTGTTTTATAATCTCCTATAAAATTAATGAGTGAAGAGCCTCGCCTTACAAGGCTTCGCAAAAACTCTTTTGCATACTCATACCTTTTGAAGATGGTTGTTGCAGTCTCGCCTTCTACTTTGCTTATCTGAAAATAAAGCTTGTACTGATGTTGTGAGGGATCCCCCTTTACAATATCAAACAAAGTAACTTCTACAACACGACCTATGGCACTTGCATCATCAGTTATGGGAATGTATGCTATTGGAACACTGTTAAATGCAGAAGGAGCAAGTACCGTAACCCACTTTTTCTCTCTCCATTTGTCCTTTACCCTCGCTGTCTTTTGACGTGCCAACTATGATCGACGTTTGCAGCCAAAATATAAGTTGTACGACATTTAGATTGTCTTTTTGCCAACATATTTTTGTAAAATCTTTGGCACACAAACATGACCATCTTTTGTTTGAAAATTTTCTAGTATGGCAACAAGGGTTCTTGATGTAGCTACAAGTGTGCTGTTTAGTGTGTGAAGATATTGAGGCTGATCGTTTGTCCTGTCACGAAATCTAATCTTGAGTCGTCTTGCCTGAAAGTCAAGACAGTTAGAACACGAAACAATCTCACGATAGCTGTTCTGACCTGCCATCCAAGCTTCAAGATCATAAGTTTTGGCAGAGATCTTTCCAAGATCCCCACTTGATAAAAGTATGATTCTGTAAGGAATCTTAAGCTTTTGGTAAAACTCTTCGGCAACGCCAAGCATTCTCTCATGTTCATTCCAAGATTCTTCTGGTCTTGAAAAGACAAATTGTTCCACCTTCTCAAACTGATGCACACGAAAAATACCTTTCTGGTCTCTTCCATGTGCACCTGCCTCTTTTCTAAAACAAGGACTTATACCAGCGTATCTGAGAGGTAAGCTCTTTCCTTCTATTATTTCATCAGCGTGCATTGATACAATAGCATGTTCAGATGTTCCAATAAGATAGAGATCATCGTCTTCCACTTTGTAAATTACATCCTCAAAGTCCTTTGCAATTATTGCCCCTTCCATTGAATTTCGATTTATCAGATATGGAGTTTGCACTGGGGTATAGTTTTTCTCTGAAAGAAAATCCAGTCCATATTGGATTAGAGCTTGGTTTAGCTTGACAAGATCATTTTTTAAATAATAAAATCGTGCGCCAGCAACCTTTGCGGCTCTTTCCAAATCTACAAGATCAAGACTTTGTGATATGTCTATGTGATCTTTTGCTTTAAAATCAAAGTTGGGTGTCTTTCCCCATCTTCTTACCTCCTTGTTTGCAGTTTCGTCTTTTCCAATTGGAACAGATTCATGAACTAGATTAGGTAAGGTAAGAGCAAGTTTACGATATTCTGCTTCGATTTGGTTTTGCTGTTCTTCAAGTCCTGAAAGCTCTTTTGATACATGTCCCATTTGTAATATGAGTGAATCAGCACTTTGACCTGTTTTTTTCTTTTGTGCAATTTCTAGTGATATCTCATTTTTTGTTTTACGATAATTATCTACTTCTATGATCAATCTCCTTCTTTCCTTGTCTAGCTTTATCAATTCATCAAGCTCAAACTCAATTGATCTGTCCTTTAACATCTTTCTTATTTTATCAGGATTTTCTCGAAGAATTTTTGGGTCAAGCATCAACTCGTCACTCTGAGTACAATCTGTGCATGTTCAAGGACTTCATCTATAGTAGAGATTAACGTTCGTATATTTCCCTTCCCTTGAAAAGTAAAGACAAGTGAATTGTCAATATTTTCAATCTGCATACAAAGGTTTTGTGGAAAGTCTACGTTATCTGGTGCTAACGCTTTTAGTATTGCATCTGATTTTTGTGATGTAAGATTATTTAGAAAGATCTGAACCTTGCATTCTAGAGACATTTTCTTCTAAGCAGTCTAAAAACTCGTCCAATTTGTCTTTAGTTATTTTTGCTCCTGCTGCTGCGTTGTGACCGCCACCTAACCCAGAAACTTTGGTAGCACAAGCTCTCATAAGCAAGCCTAGATTGACTTCCGACTTACAACCTGTAGATTTTCGTGATGAAAATTTGATCGTACCTTCATTGCCGTTTGTACGAAGTATGATAATCTTGCCATTGTTTTTTTGTGAGCCGCCAAGAAGCGAAGAAACTGCACCTGTCATGTTTTCTGGTACTAATCCCTCTGCATTTACCATCAAATATTGACCATTGTCTACAATCCTCCAGCGTTCATTTGCAAGTGTATTCATGTATGTTCTCAAAAGGGTGCGATATTCTAAAAGTATATTTTCACCCTCTTCTAACATCTTGGTTCTGTCTCCCATACAAATGGCAACGCCTACTCCAGCCTTTCTAATCCTTCCACAGGAATTTAGCATGGTAGAAAATTCTCTAGCATCACGCAAAAAGCTGCGCTTGTCCTCGCCAGAAAGTGTGTAAGTGTATCCTACCAGCTCGTCCATTATCTCTGTTGCATTCTTGCCTGATGTATACTTGGAAATAGATTGAAGAAGTATCCTTTTTTCATCTTCTGTAAGTTCAGCAGGAACTCGCCATCTGCTTCCATCTTTTAATTTGATTCCAGAAGAACTTAATAGCGAAAGGCATGCATCACGGTTCCACGTGAGGCCTTCTATAAAGGGATGTGATGTAAAAGCAAGTGCGTCGGGCAGAGATCGTGTCTCCCTTCCTACAAGTAATACATCTAAATCAATTTTGACTTGATTATTTTTTTTAGCAGTAGAAGCAATTTCTAAATTTATTCCCAAAAATGATTTTTTTTCTCCTTGGTCTTGTCTGTCTCCAAGTGCAGATACAACTGCGATCCATGCAAGATCAGTATTCTCTTTATGCAGAGCTTGTGAAACAAGATACGCCATACCTCCTGCAGAAATTTCAGTACCACCATCCATGTCGTATTTCCATGCGTTGATGACTCGCTCGTTATCAAATTCTTCTTTTGGAATCTGGTGATGATCAACAACAATCCAATTGTCATCCAGTGCAGAGTCAAGGTCTTTTGCAAATCCGCCCCCAAGATCTGTTATGATATAAAGCTCTCTAGAATCATTTTTCATTTTCTCAACTAGGTTATTATTCAAATCATTTACAGTACGGACCGTGCACCTAGCATCAGATCTGATAAGAGATTTTGTTACTATGCTCCCAGATGTTATCCCATCACAATCAAGGTGTGTTATTACTGAAATGTTTTTGCCAGCTTTTATACAATCAGAAACTTTATCATGAAAGTATGAAAGCGCACTGTCAAGCTTGTTTGCCATTACTCAAGTTGAGCAATGACTGACTTATATTTCCAAGTTTTGGGGATACGACCCATTTTTTTATAATACGAAGAAAGCCTGTGAACCTTTGCTTCTAACAGCTCAAGAGAACGCACGTTTCGTCTGTCTGAGGTATGCGTCTTGAGATGCTTTTGTAATCCAAGGGCCTTTTGGACAATATTGTTCAGGTCTTCTGGCATCTCTGGCTTGATTCCCTTCTGCTCAAGCACTGCGGTTATCGATTTTTTTGTAACAGATCTAGTAAGAGGAATTGCATATTGATCACGTAGCTTTATTCCTATCTCGCTTGTTGTCATGCCTTCTTTTGTATACTTCAAAATAAGCTCTTCAATCTCCGAAGTACTTTGCTTTATCCATTTTGGTGAAGGAGGTGAAATTGGTCTAATCGAGTGTGACTGTCCATGTCTTTGTGAGTGAAGGCGTCCCATGAGTCGCATGGTTTTGGGGCAAAACATAAACGTTACTTCGGTTTTGCAAAAATCCTTTTCATTTGACACAAAAGTTAAATATCAAGTGTAATCATTTTGTGACTAGGTGTATGTTGTGAATAAACCCATACTATTAGGAACTGTCATGCTGACACTCCTTGTTGCAGCAACTACTCTTCCAATGGCAGTCGCTCAATACGCAGGAGTAGGTGGTGGAGGAGACATAACATTAGAAGATCAGCTTGAATTGGCAAAAAGGAAAGTTGAAACAGCAGCAAAGAATCCAGCATCAGGTTCTGGTACTCCATACCTTGATGCATCAGGCGTTGTTGGTGCTTCTGCGATAGCAGGCGCAGTATTTGGTGGAATCGCAATTGCCTTTATAGCAAAGGGCAGAAGCGGAAGATTCAGGTAACAAACTTTTTCCTACTTTTTCTTATTTTACTTACTAATCGTTAGGTAGCGCTGATATTTTCAAGTTGAGACAGAAATGTATATATCGTACATGAATTGTTCTGATACATAATGAGCGCTTTATTTGGTATGCTAGTAGGCATTCTGTCCAACTTTGCCGGCCAGATAGGTCCAGCTTATGACCCGCTGTTCTATGACGTGATGGTCTACATATTTGGAACTATAATGTTTGCAGTATTCCTTCTTGGAGTCATTGCATTCTGGCTGCGAGTACACGGATTGGGCGGAGTACATGTTCGAGAAAGATGGGTAGATGAACTTGACAAGCACTTTGAAAAAGAAGGCATCGGTTTGATACCCGATAACGGAAAGTACTGGTAAACTTCCATTTTTTCCTTATTTTTCTAATTTTATTTGTAATCTGGATTTTGTTGCAGACTTAGGATTCAGGTGGCAGAAAGTCATGTTCTTTTGAAGTGTCTGCTCCCTTAGTAACAAACTCTCCTTTATAGTGATAACCGTCTTCAATTTTTACATGGACAAAGTCAGCTGATTCTACTCCGTTTACAAGAATCCTTGATTTTGATTCATCCATATCCCGTAGAGGAAAATCGTATATCCATAGAAAATGACCTATTTCAAAGTCGTACTTTTCGTCCCATTCTGCATAGATCACACCATCGTTTGAGAGTGTGTAAAGCGATTTTTTACATCCGCCTGAAATGCCAACGTTTGCTGGTATCTCTACTTTCTCTTTGTCTACCACAAGCTCCAAGGTGGCAGAGATTTTGTATTTCGTATCCCTATTGTTTATACACTGCTTGAGTGGGTCGTTTGCACTAAGATGACTTTGGACAGACGTGCTTGTCAACCCAATTCCTATTGCAACAGCTGCCGTTATGATAAGAAACCTGATGGTCTGTTTGCGTTTTGCAGGATCGCCCATCCCAGGCCAAATCATAGGTCCATTCTGATACCTGGAGTTATAACGATTTTGTAAACCAGCACGCCAAGTCGGTGACTGGTTGACATGATTTTAAAACGAAAAAGCCAATTTTAGCAAAAAAGGAGTTCGGCCTATATCATACAACCGAAAATTAGAGAAAATGAAAAGGAGGGGGGTTTAGATCACTTGCCACGGTCGAGTTGCAAAGGTGACTACATAGCCTACTGCAATAATTATCGACTGATATGCAATATTTGCATATGGGATCGGTTTTATGATCAACTCGCCTTCTACCACCACTGTCTGCCCTGGTCCGAGTCCTGGGCCTACACTGGCGATGTTAAGCTGAGTGTGCATGTGATAGACTGCTGGTTCAAGTGCCCTCACTGTCATCGAATAATCGACTACGCCGTTTGCTGGAATGTCAAAGACATTTCCAGGTGGATCTCTTGCCATGAACTCCCATCTGTTACCTGCGTTTGATGATTCAGCGAAGACAGATAGCCATGCTCTTAGCTCTCTTTGTACTAGGCTTACAAGCGTTCCTTTCACTGTCACGGTTTCGCCTGTCTGAAGAGATTGCTTTGACCAAGTTTCATCCTCAATCCTGACGAAACGGCTCTGTAGTTGTGCCTGCACGCCGTGTGCTTCAGCTTGCTGTAGGATCTGACTAAGAGACGGGCCAATTGCTCCCAGTGCTACAATCACACCAAGTGCTGCTACGATTAATTTTTTATCTGCCATACCCGTAACTATTGCATCAGAGAAAGAACAACGATATATGTTTTGCCTTTCTCTAGAGTAACCAATCAAACAAAAATTGGAAAAAATATGATTAACACTGATGTTAAACATATGAAGGCGTTTTTTTGAATATCATTTTTCTTGATACTTTTGGCAAGTTTATCACAAAAATTTATAATAATTAAATGATAATAATTCATAAAATTAGGCAAAAATTTGCCTTTCTATGGCTCATGCTTTATTTACCAAACTAACATCACAAGAAACATGGCACAAATGCCAGCACTGATTCCAAAAGAAGTCGAGATCCAAAGACTGAAAAAGATTTGGATGATCGTCATAGCAATGGGATCTACAGCTGCATCGGTGGAAGTCGACAACTTTGTCGATGGTTCATTACATCAAACTTCTATCAGAGATAGTGCATTTACACCAGCACATTGGTGGCTGTATAGCCACTTTGTAGCTCTACCACTAGGTTGGGCTGCAGTCTCTATATATGATAGAAAGGTACCGGTCCTAAGGGGTCCAAACAACTCCATGAACACTGGTCTTAAGATGACCATCCTTGGTTATCTGGCAACCATGTTTACAATCGGTGTCAACGAGATGTGGCACTTCTGGTATGTAGAGGAGATCTTTGCAGTACCAAACCACTGGATGTTCAATATGGGTGTAGTCGTAGCCTTTATGGGCGCTCTAGCATATGTGGTTAGAGTATACGCACGACTGGTTGAGCTTGGAGCAGAAACACCAGGTGAGAACCCATACGTTGCAGAAATGTACAAGATGGCCCTAGAAGGCAAACTGTACAGTAGATCCATCCCATAGAAAAGGACGCGCAAAAAGGCGCAACTTTTTTTCTACTTTTTCGTAGCGTTCAGCATAACCAATTTTTCCATCTCAATGCAGGAAAGACTTAAAAGTATACGGATTATTATATTGCCAAATGACCTTACCAAAAGGATTTGGTTCTGGCGGCGCGGGTAGTTCTGATGTCAATAAAATGATCGGCAGACCAATATACAATTACTTGGGAATCTTCACTGCTGCGTTCATTGCTGCTTGGTTAGCAACATTTGGTGGAACCGCAGTTGGGTATTACTACTATCCATGGGCATATCCATCACAAAGTGGTCACTTCGCATTTATAGTACTAAGCATCATCGAGGGAATTGGTTACCTATTCTGTGTCAAGGTAGCAGAAGAAGGCTCCTCAAAGAATAGCAATGGTGTGGTAGCTGGCGTATTAGCCGCTGTCGCTGTAGCAACCGCACTGATAGTTTCCTTCGTTCACGGATTCTAGATATCCAACCACATTTCTTTTATTTTTATAATATATTGGTAAGTTAAAATTTAAAATCTACATAAAATTTTATATACCTCACCCCTTCACTAGTGGATAATGGTCTGGCTAAGACGATGTACTCACTACTTATTTATCGTAGTGGTTGCAGTCAACTCTACCTTGTTGACAATTAACGCTGGAGACTACATATTCTATACCGACTGGGCGTGGACATCATTTGTGGTATTCTCAATATCACAGACGCTCATGCTAGCAGTTGGTGCAGCATACTACCTGACGTTTACTGGGGTTCCAGGAACAGCAACATACTATGCACTGATAATGACAGTGTATACATGGGTTGCAAAGGGAGCATGGTTTGGATTAGGATATCCATATGACTTCATAGTTACACCTGTATGGATCCCGTCAGCAATGTTGATGGATTTGGTATACTGGGCAACAAAGAGAAACAAGCACTCTCTGATCCTAATGGGCGGTGTGCTGGTTGGAATGTCTCTGCCACTGTTTAACATGGTAAACCTCTTGCTTATTGCAGACCCACTAGAGACTGCATTCAAATATCCAAGACCAACTTTGCCCCCCTACATGACTCCAATAGAACCACAAGTAGGAAAGTTCTATAACAGTCCAGTAGCGCTAGGTGCGGGTGCTGGTGCTGTATTGTCAGTTACGATGACAGCGTTAGGCTGCAAGCTGACTACATGGACATACAGATGGATGGCAGCTTGGTCCAAGTGGGACTAAACTTTCCCCTCCTTTTACTTTTTGATTTGTAGCTACGTTATGTGAATATTAATTCTACAGTTACCTTTCAGTAATTTTTAATCAGAAGCTCAGAATGGCCAGTTCTCTTTTTTGAGTCAGAATTTATGAAACGGTTTGAGTTTATCTCAATTATGTTATTGGAATAGTTTGAGAACAGATCCAAAACTTCTTTTGATTTTGAATTTGAAAGCATCACCTTACATCTTTTTGAATCCAATTTTTCAAATTCGGTAAACAATCTCTTTTGGTCTTTGTAGCCAAAGTTGTCATTTGTATAGCTTGTAAACTTTGCAGTGTGACTTACTGGTTGGTATGGTGGATCAAGATACACAAAATCATTTTCCTGAGCTACTTCTAATGCCTTTGTAAAGTCTTGGCATTTTATTGAGATATTTTTTGATTGTATGGAATGACTTACTGCTAAAAGATTTTCTTTGTTAACTATATTTGGATTTGAGTACTTGCCAAGTGGTACATTGAATTCTCCTTTACTATTTACTCTGTACAATCCATTAAAGCATGTCTTGTTTAGAAAAATGAGTCTTGAAACTTTGTCGATCTGGCTTTTAGGATTACTTTCTCTTACTTTATAGTAATACTGTTTAGGATTTTTGAAATAATTTTTTGAATGATTTTCTAGAGCTAAGATCAGATCTTCCACCCTATCACGAATTGTAACATATGATAAAATTAAATCAGAATTTAGATCTGATGCAAAGCATGTGAGTTTTGGATTTTCAGAAATGAGATGAAACAAAACTGCACCTCCTCCCAAAAATGGCTCAAAATACGAATCAAATTTTTTTGGTATATGCTGAGACAAAATAGGCAAGAGCTGTCTCTTTCCGCCAGCCCACTTGACAAAAGGCTTTGGTGTAAGTGATAGAATTTGCTTGTATTGCTGTTTCAATAAGGAATGATTACAAAATTTTATTTCGCATCATATGACAACAAAAGATCACACCCTGAGCAACATTTTTTTATCAAAGTAGATGAGACGGAAAATAGTCTATCATAATTGAAGGATCGAAAGCTCCGAGCGGGATTCGATCCCGCGACCTTTACC
>JBQTIK010000083.1:0-2180 GCA_052388195.1 Nitrososphaerota archaeon
TCACACCGCCTGTTACAAAAATGTACTTTGTCTGCACATTTAGGAGTAGAAACAGCTACTTTTATTTTTTAGCATTATCCAAATGCATGGGCCACTCTGTGTGAAATTTCAAGACCGCTAACTTGAATAATCTCGCATTTTAGTATAACAGGGATGGTGGATCTTACACCAATAGATCAGATGGCTTCCATTGGAACAGCAGTAGGAACACTTGCACTTGTGGCACTTTTCTGGATGGCGTTAAAACAGATGGGTGAGACTCAAAAGCTAAGCAAGG
This sequence comes from Nitrososphaerota archaeon, assembly GCA_052388195.1. Lineage (GTDB taxonomy): Archaea > Thermoproteota > Nitrososphaeria > Nitrososphaerales > Nitrosopumilaceae > JBBDNF01. The sequence goes on from JBQTIK010000083.1 coordinate 278, forward strand.
TGCAACTAGAGCACAGATTCAGACCGTGGGTTGGTCCAACTACTGCAATAGAGTTGTTGTCAAGTGCAGACGGCCGGCACCAGTTTGGAATAACGATAAAGAACTACGGCGAGCTACCTGCATCAAACGTTGTTACACTGTTTTCTTTAAGAAACGACAAACCAACAAGGGAGATTATAAAAAAGCCAGATGCAGTAGAGAGTCAAAACTTGGGGCCGCTGCTTCCTAACATGGAAAAGCGGTACTGGTTTTTCGTAGATTCAGATCTTGTACAAAAATCAAAAAATGGTGATTCACAGATATTTGTCATGCTCTACTTTTCCTACGAATATAGAGAAGGAAAAAATGGTTATGGCATGATAAGCCAGTTTGATCCAAAGACAGATTCATTTATCCACAAGGAAATGTGGGTTGATTAATTGAAGAATCTTTTATAATCAGACAATACTCTCAGGTTTTTTATCATTAATCCCAGATTTGTCCTGCAAGCCACGAAGTGATCTGCGTGCCATGATTGGAGACATTATGGTTGTAATAAAACCAACCAAAACCACTACAGAAAATAGTGTAAGATCAAGTATCCCAAGCTCAAGTCCTACTGTAGCAATGACAAGCTCTACCATACCACGACTGTTCATTAAATAGCTTATTGTCTTTCCTTCTGAAAGTGAAAATCCAGCAATTTTTGCGCCTAAAAGACCGCCAACAATCTTTCCTATTATTGCTACTGCAAGAATGATTGAAAAGAGTGGTATGGAGCCTGCTATTGAAGGTGCGTTTATCTCAAGCCCGATGAATGTGAAAAATATGGGTGCAAACAAACCAAAGGTAATTGCTGAAAAGACAGTACGTACTCTTTCAAAGTTCTCGTGACCTACAAGTTCTCTATAAATTATCAGACCAGCAAAGAAAGCACCAATTACAAAATGCAGACCAACGTACTCTGCAACTAGTGCCATCCCGATTGCAACAATAAACATTATGCCAAATGCTGCCTCCCGTCCTCTAAGTTTTTGAAACTGTGGCGATATCCTCTCTCTTATCGTATGGCTTGCTTGTCCAAATATGTAACTAAGTAAACCAATTACAGCCAAGAAGATGACAATTACAAATACAGAAACACCAGTAGCACCAATATCGAATTCCTGACTTCCACTTTCAGAAATTTGTATTATTATTCCAAGTACAATTAAAGACAAAATATCATTAATTACACCTGCCGTCAAAACAGTAGTGCCAATCTTGCTTTTTAGCATGCCAAACTCCATCAAAACAATTGCGTTTACAGGGACCGCAGTAATGGCAAGTGTCAATCCAACAAAAAGCGAAGTTATATTTGAAAATCCAAGATAATCTGATATCCATGCACCAGACACAAATGGAATCACAAAAGCAGCTATTGAAACAATTGCAGCCCCTTTTCCTGCCTTTCTTATCTCTTGTGGGTGTAGTTCAAGGCCTGCCAGAAACATTAGAAAAAAGACTGCAAGGTTTGTCAGGACCTTTAGGGAGTCTGAAGTTTGGACTATATTAAATAAGGACGGCCCAATAATGATTCCTGCAAGAAGCTCGCCTACAAGCGCAGGCTGTTTTAGCCTTTGAAATAGCTCGCCAAGGATCTTTGCAGAAACTAGCATTATAATAACACTGACAAAGAACTCGACCAATGGGTTGGTATTTGATAATACTTACTTATGAAGAATAGGCCTCAAGTTTGCTGTGTTTATAGTCTTGTAATTATTTGCAGTTTAAATTAAAATTTAGCATACTTTTATGTATTTAATTTTGAATACTCATAAAACCTTAAGTAATGGTAGTTGCTGAGGGTTTCTAAATGATTAACATTGTGAAGAGGACTTTTAGTTCGCATAAGGGAGTAGCTCCAATTATTGCAACACTGCTT
>JBQTIK010000084.1:0-8981 GCA_052388195.1 Nitrososphaerota archaeon
CAAAGCCAGCAGGCCAAGCCGCACCACCCACTGGAACTAAAGTTTCTTTTGATCTAAACTTTGTTGAAAGCTCTGACTTTAGAACACTTGCATTTAATGCACTTCCAGGAGAAGCTGGAAACAATCCAGAAATAAAAGTAAAGTCTGGCGATTCTGTAACAATCAAAGTCAAAAATGCAGGCAAGTCATTTCATGCATTTGGTGTAGTGACAAACTCAGAGGATCCAACTACCGTTGTTTGGAATTCTGCAATCAAAGATCCCAACAACCCACTAAAACCAAACGAAGCTGGCGAGGTTACATTTACTGCTGGTGCACCTGGTTCATATTTCTACATCTGCACCGTTCCGGGTCACTCACTACAAGGCATGAAAGGCAGCTTTATCGTAGAGTAATAATGATTTTAAAATATCTATCACTTGCGTCTCTTGTAGTTTTGTATTCGCTGATGTTTATAGGCGGATATGTTTCTGCAAGTGGTCTTGGTCTTTCTTGTCCAGAATGGCCTTTGTGTCCAAGTGGAATTCTTCCAAATGAAGATTATGTGATCGAGTGGACTCACAGATTCATTGCAGCAACAACAGGAGTCTTAATCATTGCAACTGCGGTTGGTAGTTGGTTAGCAAGAGGAGCTGATAGAAAAATAAAACTGACTGCAACACTAGCTGCAATCTTTGTAGTCACACAAATCACACTTGGCGCAATAGTCATTGATCTGAAGCTGCACGCATTGCTTGTATCAATCCATCTTGGAATTGGAATTTTGCTTTTTGCAATGACTTTACTAACAACACTTTTTGCCTTTAGATTGGGAAGAGTCTCAGTACAAGCTAGAGTTTAGCTCTGGTCTTCTTCTTTGACAAAATGGCCCAGATCATTATTCCAATGCCTGCAATGCCACCAGAAATAATGGTATAATAAAAGATGTATCCAAAAGGGTTTAACGTACTAATATTAAACGTGTAAGTTAGTACGTTGCCATTTTCTCCTACATCATATAGATCAACCCTGAAGATGTGGTTTCCAGGTTCACGAAAAACATAATCCGTTTCCCAATGACCATTATCATGATATTGTGGAGGCAGAGTATCAACTAAAAGATCGTTATAGTATATCCTGATTCCCATTCTGAATTTATCAACTTCATTACCATCACTATCTAAAACTCTAAAGAGGATCTGAGACATTTCATGCATTGTTGGAATCTCAGGCAAAGTTGCAATTTGAACTTTGTAGTTACCTATCCTTTGTTCTGCAGAATTAAATAACTGATGGGCACTTGCATCATAAATAGAAGTCGTCAACAACGCGAAAAAAACCATAACTAAAAGACGATCTAAATTCATCATTTCAAATGTAATTTTCTTTAATATATTACAGCTGTATCTGTTTTCTGAAAATTAACAAAAGCTTTAAATCTAGACTGAAAAGAAGTTGCAACAGCGTTGACTACTGTTAGTAAAACAATTGATATCAAGGCTCCACTCTCCAGCGTTTTCACGTATTTTGCAAGGCCAGAGCATATTGCTGACCAGTTCGAAGAGCGAGTTGGCATGACTGTAGTGCCAATGGATGTGAAGGCAGGAATGGGTGTTGGAACTACGTTCCGTGTGATAGGAGACTTTGATGGTAAAAGATTGGAGTGGGATTGTGAAACAACCGAATTTATTCAAGAAGAAAGAATTGCTGCAAAAATGATTAAAGGTCCCTTCAAAAAGTGGGATATCGTAACTGAGTTCAAGTCACTTGGAGACAAGCTGACAAGACTAACCATGACAGTAAATTATCAAATGCCCTTTGGACCCCTTGGCGGAATAATAAACAAGATCAAATTTGCAAAAACTGCAGAAAAAGGAATGGAAACTGCGCTATACAAAGTTAGAGGACTGCTAGAAGGAAACGGCTCGATTCCAGTTTACATAACACTTGATGCATACAGAAAACTTCTTGCTGAAAAAGAAAAGATGCATAACGCACCGGTTTCTACAGTATTGACAAAAATACTAGAGAAATATTCACAAATCGAAACTGTCAACAACTAAATTTCATTTTCGCTCAAGTTTAAATAACGAACTTAGGTCTGCTATTTTGCGGGTCTATGGCTCAGCCAGGTAGAGCGAGGGACTCTTATGATCTTTCAGAGAAATCCCTATGTCGTGGGTTCAAATCCCACTAGACCCGTGGAAATTTTTTCATGCATAAATTCCACACCAAATTACAGAAGATTTGTAAGCAATCTCTAAAGGAATGAATGAAGAATATCAGTCTAAGCAAAACTGTACCAAAAATTCATGTATCAATTCTACGTAATCATTAAATAATAAACCTGTGTCTCGATCCCATTGAGTATTAAAATTAGCGCTATTTTTCTAATGTCAGTTTTAGTTTTGGGCTTAGCTAGTTATCCTACATCTATAACAAATATTGATAATGATGCTGTTAACCAAGGAGAATTTCAAATTTCATTAGTAGAAGTTGCTTTTGCTCAAACTGATGATGAAAGTGATGATGAAGATGATGTGGATGTAGAAGAATCTGAAGAGGAAGATAAAGACGATGAAGAAACAAATGAAAACGAGACAGATGAAGAACAAGACGCACACAAAGCAATTGTCGATGCTGAAGAAGAAATCAACAAAGCTCAGGAGAAGATGACAGAAGCAAAAGAAAAGGGAAAAGTTACATCTGCTTCTGAACTGGCATTAAAAGAAGCTCAAGATAAACTTGAGGAAGCAAAGCAAAATCTTGAACTAGGATTTTATGAAAAGGCAGAAGAACTTGCAGAAGAGGCAGAAGATCTAGCATCTGACGCAAGAATGAGTCTTCTTGGAAAAAATATTGAAGATGTAGAAGAGGAGGAGGAAGAAACTGAGATTGAGGTAGAAGTAGAAAACGGAATTGCAAAAATAGAAGTAGAATTTAATGGTCAGGAATTAAAGTTTGAGTTTGAGCTCACTTCAACTAACTCTGAAGATATAAGAGAAGAAATCGAAAATGAAATTCTAGCGAGAACCGATTTAACATTGAAACAAATCGGCAATTTAGAGATAGAATTTGAGGAAGAAGCGGTAGAGGAAGAAGAAATCGAGATTGAAGTTGAAATCGAAAATGGAAAGGCAAAAATCAAGATTGAGTTAGATGATGAAAAATCAAGATTCGTATTAGATACTACAGATGAGAGTAAGATAATATCCTTAATTGAAGAAGAAACGGGATTAACCGAATCCGAAATCATGGAAATTTGGGATTTTGAAGTTGAAGAAGAAGATGAAGAAATTGATGAGGAAGAAAAAAGAGAAAAAGTAATGGAAAAGATGACTGAACACAAACTTGAGGCAAAGGAAAATGCAGAAGACGCCATACTCAAACTCCAACAAAAAATTGAGCAGTTAGAGCAAAGACTGCAAACTTTGTTAGAAAAGTTTGAGACCGGCGAATACTTTGGCCCAATACCAGAACCAGATCCAGTAACAACTTCCTATGGTATTACCTTTGATGGTTCTGCAACATTACTAGATGATGATTCTGTTGTAACCGATCTGGAAGGTGAGATTTTCTTGGAAACACAAATAACTAGACATGATGCCTCCAAATTCCGCATCACGGGTGGAGAAATATTGATTGGAGACACCTTCTATGACTTTGTAATCGGGAAGGCAAGAGTTTCTTCATCTGGCACATCAGGTGAAAAAGATTCTATGATTATACTAGGTCAAGTCATGGATGATGATGGAAATGTTAACACAATTAAGATATTTGTAAAATCTGCAAGTCCACTTACAGGAGACTTTAGTTTAGAACCCGTTGATTTAGAAATCAAGATGCCACAAAGCAAGATTGCCAAAAAATGGGGCTTGAGTGCTTCTGGACAGTTGTCTTTGTTAAAAGTTTAATTCTGAACTACATTTGATACGAATTGTTATAAACTCCTATAGCGGAAAACTCTAAAGCTTATAGATCCTTGTAACAAGATCAGGAACCAGAAATTCCACCGCTATCAGTATGGTTCCCATCGAGCCTGCTACCATTTTACGAATAAACGGGGTCCAAAATAGTCCCATGATGGTGGTATATTCCCACTAGACCCGCTATGTGTGTTTTGACGCGTCCTGTTTTAAAAATTTAATGTGTACATTGACAATCTACAAGCTTTGTGTCAAAAGTGCAATCATGTGGCCCATCTGACATGGCATCTATAGGAATTTTTTTCATGCAATCATCATGACGCCCTTTTTTGCAGAACCAACAGATTTGCGAGTTGTCATTTTCAATTTTAAATTCCATAAAACATCTTCTATATTTTTTAAAATAAGGTTACATCGCCAGGAGCGGGAGAATAACCATGCTTTTTGCGATGATATTCAATAAAGTCTTTGTGCGCTGCTTCTTGATGCTTTCTTAATTCTTCTACATTCTCAAATATTTCTTGGCAGAGGTAGCACTTTGGTTTGTGCTGGTCGGTAATTGATATTACCATCGTATCATAGGTGCAGTCTTGATATAATTGAATCTTTCAGGTCGTTATTTTTTAGACGGGTGTAAGCCACTTTAAAAATCGCTTGTCTCTTGCAGACACAACATCCATGAAGACCCTATGAAGCTTGAGAGTTACTTTGCCTGGCTTGCCATTTCCTATGGATTTGTTATTAATCTCTGTGACTGGTTTTATCTCAGATGCAGTTCCAGTCATAAATACTTCATCTACAGAATACAAATCCTTTAGTTCCACATTCCTTTCTGTAACAGATAATTTCTCAGCCTTTGCTATCTTTACAACGCTGTCTCTGGTTATGCCAGGTAATATACCGGCACTCAAAGGAGGGGTGAATATTTCACTATCGTTTACTAGAAATATGTTTTCTGCACTTCCCTCGGCTACCTTACCATGATAATTGAGCATTATGGATTCATCGTAACCTTCGTTTAGCGCCTCGACTCTGGCAAGTGCTGCATTTGCATAGTTTGAAGCTGCCTTTGCTTGCATAGGTTGCGATCTAGAATCAATCCTTAACCACCTTGAAACTTTGCAGCGGGTTCCACGAATTTTTCCCGCTTTTGTATATTCTTGTAATGCTTCCACACACGCTATGGCGACATCGATTTTGTTTGAAGTTGGTGTCAATCCAAGCATGCCATAACTATAGTATACTATCGGCCTGATGTAGCACTCCTTCATAGTACTGTTCTTTACTGTTTTTATTATTGCATCAGAAACTTGTTTTTTTGAATAAGGCACCTTCATAGAGTACATCTTAGCTGAGCTGAACAATCTATCTACATGCTCTGGCAAGCGAAATATCATAGAGCCCTTTGAAGTGTTGTAGCATCTGATTCCTTCAAAGACTGCTGTGGAATAATGTAATGCGTGGGTAAGCACATGCACTTTTGCATCCCTGAATGGTACAAGTTTTCCATTCATCCATATCTTGCCAGCTTCTTTCATAAGAAAAGGCTGTAAACCCTGGTAATTTAAAATTAGGCTGAGAATGGTCATATTCTCATGGAACAGGCATTGCCATTTGTAGCAGTAGCACTTTTGGTCTTGGGTTTGATAGGGCAAGGCTTTGAGATGAGAAAGATTCGCTTTTCTATTACGAAAGATGAGGATCTCTCATCAAAAAACATCTTTCTGCACAAAAGAAACTGGAAGTGGTATCTCCTGATAGCTGCAGGTCTTGTCATTTGGGCAGTATCTACTTACATTTCTAGAGGATCTATATAGATCAGGTCTAAATATTCCCTCCATATATTATACAGTAGCGCGTGTTTTGGGTAACGCCGGGCTGATTCTAGATATGAGGCCCAAGAACAAACCCACTTTGGCTTCTACAGGTAAAGACTTGTAGGGCCAATTGATTTCGATGATTTTTAACTTAATCTAAACAAACTTGATCTTTGATCTTTCTGCATGTACTGCACGAATTGCTTTTTCTACATTGTTCCCCGCATCTTCTATAACTATTATAATTCGTGAAGTTTCTTCTTGCGCATCCATGTTTAGTATGTTAAGACCTGCCTCACCTATCTTAGAGCTAGCTTTAGATGCAATCTGCTGGACACGCCACATCTCATCACCTATCAAAGTTATAACTCCTCTATTGTAGGTTATGGTAGCCAACGAATCAAACGCAAGTATGTACCTTTCATTTCGTTTAACATAATCTGCATCGAGGAATAATATTCTGGTAAACTCTATGTCATCTCTTGTAAATGGCGACAAAACCACAAACTCGCTGTATCTCTTATCTTTTTCAAGAGAATCAAACAATCGCTGTGCTGCAACACGCTCTATTCGTAAGATGGCACAGTTTTTTTTACCTGTAACTATCTTGAGCGGGTGACCATTTTTACTTATGGGTTTTCTTTGTATAGTGGTAGTCTTTTTTGGGTTATTCATGTCTGTTATTATTATTGGTATATCCACACCATTTTCCACAATCTCCTTGATTGCTATCGGATCAAGTATCTTCATACCAAACATGCCTGCAATTCTTGTTTCGTTGTAGGAGAGCTGGGTTATGTCTTCCAGCTCATCTTTTACTATTCTAGGATCTGCGGAACGTACCGCACTGTCCTTTTCAAAATCGATTCTAGTATTGCATTTTTTACTGAATAATATCCCAAGATCTGCAGCGGTTCTATCAGAACCCCCGCGTTCGTATGTTGTTTCTAATCCATCTTCTGTTTTACCAATGAATCCACCTATTGACAGGACATCATTTTTTTCTAGCAGTACGTCTGGGGCTTCTATACTTTGGGCAGACTGACTTGCAAGAAAGTTTGCAGATTCTATGTTGTTGTCTGTTATTATAGGCCATATTTCAAAACCTATTACAGCTGATTTTATTCCAGCACTTTTTAGAACATAATCCATAACATAAGACATCAAGATCTCTCCTGAATAGGCTAATGTTCTTGATCTTGTTACATCAGCAAATTCCTTTTTTTCTGTAGCTTGTTTTATGGCTTGTAAGGCTTTTTCTAAAAGGGAATCAATTATATTTTTACATTCATTTTGATATTTTACATCTACAAACTCCAGTATCTTCTGGTATGGTTTTTTTAGTTCTTCAACAGTTACCCGCTGCCCTGCTTGTGCTTTCTGACCAAGTGCAAGAGCAATATCTGTAAGTGATCTTTGCTTTCCATCAGATGAAGTTAGGGGCGCTGAAAAGACCGCAATCACCTTTGCATCTTTTTTTAATTCGTTTATTCTTTTGATTATGAGTGGGATTAGCTTACCATCAATTCCTATGGCGCTTCCTCCAAATTTGGCAATGACAAGATTTTTCAAAACTTTATTACAACTCTTAAAATCCTTGTATAAAGCATTGGGTGAAAATCAAGATAGGCAAGGATTACCATGTCTCATCTATTATCAAATACTGTTAGAATGAATCTGCCCCTGTCTGAAAAACACTTGAGACGTTTAGAACAATTTCTACGTATTCCTTAATATCTTAAATTCAGAATAGTACGCATGAATACAACACTGCGTCTTTTTTCGAGGTGTAGTAGTTGAAGGAGCTAGACCAAGGTGAATTATTCAAGGACAAGAACACAAACCACATTTTACAATATATTCCAGATGTTGGACTTGTACACAACGAAAAACTATGTAAAGAAATAACCGGATGCATTAACTTTCAGCAAAATAACTGATTTCACAACAGCGTTTTTATCAAATTAGCAGCTTTTTGTGCACCCTCAAACATTACAGGGTTTCTTTTTTCATTCAACTTATCAGGAATTAGAGACCCCAAGCGAAAAAGATCTCCAAAAGAAAAACCTGCTTCCTTTGCATTTTCTTCCTGCTCAAAATGACCCTTTATTGGTATGAAAATAGCAGGTGTTCCATAAGCTTTGGATTCATCAATGGTGGATTTTCCCGCAAGAGAAATTACCAGATCTGCAGCATAAATGATTTCATGCAAATTGTTCACAAAGCCAAAATTTCTTATTTTACCATCTGGAATTTTTAAAGATGGTCCAGAAACAATGACAAGTTCAGCATCTAACTTGAGCTTGTCGAAGGCCTCGATTACTGCTTCTATCAAAAATTGGCCTGCACTAGTACCACCAGTGCTTACTACAATAGTTTTTTTATTAAAGGAAAATCTTCTTCGCAATTCTTCTCTTGAATGGTTAGTCTTTCTAACTATTGGACCAATTCTTTGTATATTGACCTCATCAGGACCACTTTCTGGAAGAATTACAACATCACATTTTTTCATTATTTCTCTCATGGATCGATTCATCTTTTTCTCTATTAGCGAACCAAATCCTTTAACAAATTTCGTTTCTAATATATCAGTAATTAATATAGTTCGCAGTTTTCTCTCTTGGGATATGCTTAAAGATGCAAAATCCTCATCACTTACAACCAGTCTTGGTTTTTCCTTTTCTATTATATTTGCTGAAATTACCTTGCATTCTTTGTAATAAGAATAATACCTCAATAGCCATTTTAGCGGATTCTGAAGCATGCCATTTTGAACATCAAAAAGTGGAGGTCTATAGTCGTTTTCCGCTTCAAAACCATATTCTGAAAATAGTTTTGATGCTCCCATTCCACTAACAAACTTTATTGATATGTCATCAAGGTGTTGAGCTATAGCTATATCTCTAGTTGCATGTCCAAGGCCTATGGGACTTGAAAAGAAAGTTACATCAACCATACATCAAATTTAGCTCATGACAATTTCTGCGTTTTTCTTTTTTATGAGATTCTCAAAGTTTAAATGCATTTTAAATAGGAGCTTTGCTTGGGTCCATAGTCCAGCTGGTTATGACGTCGCCCTTACACGGCGAAGATCCAGGGTTCGAATCCCTGTGGACCCATCTTGTATCCATACCCTATGTGGGTTTGAACCCCTTACCTGGCGTTCTGATTTTTGTCAAGCCCTGACATGCATAAAACATTCATCTTAAAAGTGGAAAGATTCTGTGAGCTTCACGAATACCAGAAAGATAGGCCCCAT
>JBQTIK010000085.1:0-3442 GCA_052388195.1 Nitrososphaerota archaeon
CATACAAAATCTACGCAGTTGTCAATGTAACCGTTTACATAATCATCAAAGCCAAGATACTTGTCAATATTAGACGGCGTACCCCAGTCTATCATGTAGACATCATATCCTTGGTTTAGGAGATTTCTAACCCAGCTCTTGTGGGGCTGTATGTCCAAAATATGGTATCTGTTTACGAGCGCATACACTATGACAAGTGGAATTTGGTGTTGTTTTTGTGTTGGAGAGTTAAAATGAAGTAAACGAATTTTGTCTTCAGAATACGCAACATCATAGGACGTCATTTCAAGATTGATTTCATCAGGTGCTGGCACCATTTTTGGCGCTTCAATCATATTTTTGTTGAATTTAAAAAATTCAGCAACAAGCTTAGGATCTATTTTTAATTCATTTTCCATTATTTTTCACCTTAGTTTGGTTACCATTCTTTTCTAGCTTGCTTATCCTTTTTCGTAATGAATGCAATTCTTTGTAAATTTCATCGATGTCGTTTTTAGTTGGAATGTTTGCTGTTTCAAGGAGGGTAGTAAGCATGTTATTCCAATGTTTTGCGAGTTCAAGTTCACTTGATATCAATTTACCAAAGTTTTCACCAAACTTTTCTGAGTCAAAAAGCTGTGTAAAATCATTTTCAAACATATCAATCCATACACGTTTTGATGCTTCAAGATGCTCCATATCTTGAGGAATTTCAGGGATTTTTTTATTGACTCTCTTTTGTGCTTCAATCCACGTGTCTGAAAGCTGTTTATAGTATTCAGCAAGTCTTGTATTAAATTCTATTAGATCCTCGTTTGCTTCTATCATTTCTGTGGCAAGCTTTTTGGCCTGCATAGCAAATTTTCGCATAGGTCCTGCCGATGTTAATGCAGCCGGCTTGCTTGCCATAAGGTAGACTATATCAGTCCAGAATAGCGAAAGATGTTTGTAATATTCTAATGTTTTTTTATAATCTGACTGGGCTACCATGTCAATAGTAGATAAAAGATCTCAATAAATAGTTCGGCATTCAAACTATTATTATTGATATTCAATATAGCAAAAGATTGCATGGCATCTCATAGGAGAAGACATCATGGACTTTGATGCTGTATGCAAAAAGGTCATGGATGCAGATCCAAAGATAAGATTTGCAGGAACGATTAACGATAAGGGTAGACTCATTGCAGGTGGCATGAAAGAAGGCAAAAAGCCACTTGAAGATACAAAAGATGATGAGATGTTATTTATGGAGCTTGTTTTACGTACAAAGATGAGACGCGAGTTTGACAAGCAACTTGGTCCAGTAAAGTTCGCAATGTCATATAGAGAAAAGGCCGTAGTGATGAGCTTTCCACTTGATGAATATGTCATGCTAGTATCAGCTGATACGGGAATTGACTTTGCAAAAGTTTCCTTTAAGATACTAAAAATCTTAGGTCGCTAAAGCTGCGAGCTTTCGTAAACTGTCTGGCACCACTGCAACACAGTTTCGAGATCCTCTGATACAAAGTCTGCCTTGACCTTTGTCTTTTTTGCAATGTTTGTACAAAGAACTAGATGTAAAGTCCTGCCAAACTTTGTCTTGGTTGTGTTGATTGCCTCCGAAAAAAACTTTAGGCCACCTTCTACTGTTGAAAATATTACAATTATCATCAGACCTTGCTTTTTGGTCCATATCTTATTTAGGAATTTTTGCAGATCAATATCAAACATAACATCTATTGCAGAAGACATGTCTCCAAGTTGTGATACTTTCCAGCCTCCAACATGAAAGGCCGCAGAAGCCGCTTGTGCTAAAAGTGTTCCCTGAAAATCTGTAGAGAAAACTACCGCATTCTTTTTAGGATCACTCTCTACCTCAGTCAGATTAACAATCTGTATAGAGTTTGAAATTATTACATCAAGAAAATTTTTTTCTGATTTGCTAATCTTTCCCTTATTATATGAATCTTGGACGACTTCTATGGCAGGAACTATTACCTCTATGATGATTTTTGCTGGGTCTGCTCCAGAATGAAGTGAATTTCTAAGTATGTTATGAGTTTCTTTGTGCGCGCCTGAAAGGAGATATTGCAGATACTTGTTTTTAACCTGAAAGAAATCGGCGGGAAAACGGAGCTGATCCACTCCTTCTTCCATAAACCACAGGTTTACACTTCCGACATTTTTTTGCTTTACAAGGCCTTCTGCTGCAAAAACCTTAAGGTATTTTGTCATAGTAATTCTGTTGATTCGAAGCTTCTCAGCTAGCTCAATGCCAGAAAGACCTGTTTTTGAATCACGTAAAACATCAATTAGTTTTTCCTTTATCTTCTCAACTTGATAGCCACGAGCCACGAGTTTTGAAAAATGTTCTTCTCGTATAAAGCATTACCAAAAACTAAACCAACCGGCGGTTGTAGATGCAGACCCCATTGTTGATCTGGTACTTTGGCATGGTCTGTAGTCTGTTACGAGCGCACTTGCCTTCAAAAGGCAATTATTAATAAATAAAAAATGCGTAGCATTAATACTAAATACTTAAAAACAAGATTTCGGGTTTTTGAAGAACCATATTATCACGTACTAACATCTGCTATTGGATTGATCGGAAATTTAATCCCAGAAACATTAAATACTTGTAGTACTTGAAAGTACGGTAAGGTATTAGTAAAATGCCAAAAGCTGGTTTCAAATCAATAACAGTTTCAGAAGCTGTATACAACAAGTTCCACGATGTTTACAAGAAGAACAAACAAGACCTTGCGATGAAAGGTATCAACAGCTTCGCAGGATACATTACCTATATGATGGAAGATCTGATGCAAAAGGATGAAACCTTTGCAAGGTATGCGCCCAAGCTAGAGAAGATTGCTGTAGATGACAACAGGGTTGTAGTTAAGGACAACATTAAAAACAGAATTGCAGAGGTTGCGATTCAAAATGGTGAGCTGTACTGCATGCTATGTGAAGAAAAAGATTGTTTTCACGTAGGCTTTGTGTTTTCGCTTCCTGACATTTACGAAGTTCTAAATGCAAGAGGAATAAAGCACCAAAAATAAAAAAAGTGCAGGAGGTGGGATTTGAACCCACGAACCCCTAAGAGACGGGATCACCCATGTTTTATGATCTTAAGTCCCGCGCGTCCAAAGGCTAGGCCTTCTTTGGCCAGGCTCGGCGACTCCTGCGTTTTATTAGCTGAAAGTTGTGGAAATTAAACGTTTTATAAAAAAAAATTTTCAAAACCAAGTAAGGTTAATAAGGATTCAGTAAAGCGAACTTGTCATGCTTCGATAGCTCAGCCTGGTAGAGCGTTACCTTGGTAAGGTAAAGGTCGCGGGATCGAATCCCGCTCGGAGCTTTTGATCCTTCAATTATGATAGACTGTTTTCCGTCTCATCTACTTTGATAAAAAAATGGTGCTCAGGGTGTGATCTTTTGTTGCCCTTTGTATGGAAAATAAAAATCTGTTAGTATTGCC
>JBQTIK010000086.1:0-23578 GCA_052388195.1 Nitrososphaerota archaeon
GTTAATTTTGCTGTGGAGTTTGTTAAAGAATTTGCAACATTTTTACACCAAAATGGCGCAATAAAGTTTGGGAATTTCAAGCTTTCAAGCGGAAAGAAAAGTTCTTACTATATAGACTTGAGGATAGTGCCAAGTTTTCCGCATGAATTTCGAAAGATGATAAAGATGCTTCAAAATTCGATATCAGAAAAGATTGGATTTGACAATTTTGATTGTATTGCTTCTGTGCCCACCTCTGGACTTGTTATTGCGACTGCTCTTGCCATTGAAATTATCAAACCTCTCATATACATAAGACAAAAGCCAAAAGAGTATGGCACTGAAAATGTAATAGAAGGTAAGATCGCAAAAGGTACAAGAGCCTTACTTGTAGATGATGTTGCAACCACTGGACTTTCTCTATTAAATGCCGTAAAAGCGCTCAGAAATGCAGGTATGGTTGTGACAGACGCTTTTACAATAATAAACAGATTTGAAGGAGCGCGTGAACTTTTAGCAGCAGAAAATGTTAGGCTATATGAGATTACTGATATAATGACGCTTACATCCATTATAAAAAAGAATTGATTTCCGATCAGATCTTTGAGAATAAGAAAATAAATAGAACTAATCTGAAGCCAAAAAATGGCTTGCAGAGTTAGCTTTCATAGATCATTAGTTCTTTTTCCTCAAGCAGTGTGTGCAAATTATGTACTGCTCTGTATACTTCAGATTCTTTTTTTGCGCCAGTGCAAACAAGCTTTCCTGACGCAAAAAGTAAGATTACTGTTTTTGGATCAAGCATTCTGTGTATCAGACCAGGAAATTGCTCTGGTTCATACATACTTCTTGGTAGGTTTCTGGCTGCCTGCTCTAAATGGATTTTCCCTCCGAGACTTGCAGATGCCACTATGTTTTGGATTACTATTACAGCATCCTTTTTTATTTTAATTCCTCCCTTTCGAAGCTTTTGCACAACACTTCTTACTGCCTTGATGGCTTGTTCTTCGGATTTTGCTCCAGTACAAACCATCTTGCCAGAACTAAAAATCAACGTTGCAGTCTTTGGCGATTTAAGTCTGAAGACTAGGCCTGGAAACTGATCAGGGTGATACTCAACATCTGGAAAAGTTTGTGTGATAACATTGAGATCAATTTTTTGATCCACAGATGCTGAGGCCACAACATTCTCTATACTAACGATTGGTTTTGTTTGAGGCATGTCTGGTTCCTTATATAGTGGCTTTATATATACTCTGTAACATTTTGATGCGATACTGTTCGTGTCAAATTTCTCAAATCTTTTTATCTCATACGAAAAACTGCATAGGCAGCTCAGACAAATGCCTTCACATCATGCTTCAGATATAACTCTGATTCTTCATTGCGGCCCAATGAAAATCGGTAGTTACTTACTTTAAAACTAATGGCATGGAAAGCCAGCTGCATGTCTCATATCATGAGTCAGCTCATGAAGGTAAAGATCATCAAAAGCCTCATGACCTAAAACAATACTAAAAAGATGTCCTTGATCAAAGCCTACTGCAAATATTCCAAAACCAGCTATTGCCAAAAGTATCATAGCTGCAAAAAAAGGGACACCCATCTTGTGTGTTGTTATAAGATGTGTGTCAGCCATTGGATTTTGTGATAAGAGTTTGCTATATAAGGTTTAGTCAACACCAGATCTGATTAAAATCTAGATCACATTTTTAATTTAAGATCTCAATCTTGTCATTCAGATCCAGATAGCTTGTATATTCTTAGACTCACATTCAAAATCTTTTAGATCAAATTCAATCTCAATCTTTATTGGATAACACATACTCGATATCTGGAAAATCAGGTTCTGATAATATACCACACTTAACATAACCTATATGATAATTGGTTTTTATATTTAGTACAATTTTAATTCTAGAATTAAAAGGAAGTGGGCCCAAAGGGCTTCGATCCCTTGGCTCACCGGTTATGAGCCGGTTACTCTACCAAGCTGAGTTATGGGCCCCACGAAAAAACAGGTTTGTATGCAGTATAAAATGGTATAGAGTTTAGCAGTAGGCTTCGTAACAGCTGTCAAGCAACAGATTTTGTGCAGAAATTGACTTGTTTGCGATTTGGAATAATTCTTCTTCTTTTTCAGATGACGTTTTTTCAAGAATTCTTCGCCAGACTGCGGCATGTCTTATGTCTGCCTCTGTGTGAAGTCTAAAGTATTCTATTGCATCCTCGCTTGTCATGTTATAGAATTTTCGTAACCCATCTATTTTTGACAAGCTTATTTTTGGTATCTCCAGTTCAAGAGAGTACATTGCAGCAGCACCCCCCTCAAATGAATTCATAAGTATTGAAAGGTTCGATACAGCCTGCCTTGTCTTTTCAAGACCTTGATATCTTTCTAGTTCTGCTTCTGAAACTCCGAATGCACCAGCAAACTTCATCCAAGGTTTGATGTGTTCAGATTCTTCTTTTTGGTTTGATGCAATTTCATTTTTCACAGCATTTGGACTTTGTTCCATTATTGCTCCTACAAAAGATGGAATGGCTTTTACTAGCTGAAAGTATTCTTTTGAGTAACCGTTAAGAGCATCAAGAGTTAACTTTCCTTCTGTCCACATCAGATAGAATTGATGCTTTAACAAACTTTGCTTTTCAATCAATTCATCAATATTTTTGATAAGCGGATTCATGCAATTTATGAAATTCAGCCAATAAAAAAATCTTTTGAATCACTTCAAAAGGATTTTATGGACAAAAAACGGGATGCAGTTCGGGCTCCAGTGGTGTAGACCGGTCAAGCATATCGGCCTTTCAAGCCGGGGATCCCGGGTTCAAATTCCATGTGATGAAAATCCCGGCTGGAGCACTACAAAAGCATTAAATTGTAACAAAAGGTTAAGCTTTATAGTGCAGGTTTGTGGATAGAAAAAATTTCGAGATAAATCCTCTAATAAAAGACTACAAGCAATATCTTGATAAAATAAATGCGGCACTAAAATATGAACTCGAACTCTATTCTGCATCTGAGTTTGTTGAGCCATTGCAATATGCACTTGAAGGTGGAAAGAGAATTAGGCCACTTATCCTGTTGTTGTCTGCAGAAAGTGTTGGAAGCTGTGATGAAAATGCATATGCCGCTGCTTGTGCGGTCGAATTATTGCATACTGAATCTGTAATACATGATGATATAATAGATAATGAGACTTTAAGAAGGCGAAAAGATCCATTTCATATCAAATACGGATATAACACAAGTATTCTCACTGGAGACTTTGTACTTGGTTTAATTCTAAACATATCATCAAGACTTAACAACCCAAGAATTGCAAATGAACTTGCAAGTACTGCTATGATGATGAGTGATGGTGAGATGATCGAGACAAGACTAGAATCAAGCGAGGATGTAACATTTGATGATTACCTTAAAGTGATGGAATACAAAACAGCCACGGCTTTTGAAGCAGCATCAAAAATTGGTGCTATACTTGGCGGCGGGACTGAAGATCAGATACTGGCACTTGCAGAATATGGAAAGAATGTTGGAATTGCTTATCAGATCCATGATGACTTGCAGGACTGGAACAATGAAGACAAGTTGTTCAACGTTTTGATAAAAAAGAGCTCAGATCCACGTGATGTCTTTAACCATATGGATTACTTGTTAAGAGACTATTCCCTGAAATCAAAGTCTGGTTTGCGAAAGATAAAAGAATGTCCAGCCAAATCTCATCTTGAAAATCTTTTAGATCTTACTATGTTCAAGGTACAGTAGAAAGCATCGTAAGATTTGGAGCAGCATCTTTAGCAAACTGAATTATTGGATCAGGATAAACTCCTATCCCTACCATGAATATTATTGAAAATATCATAACAGCGATTATTGACTTTGGCTCTTTTACCCTCTTGTCAGACTCCCCTTCTTCAAAGTACATCTTTCGTATTATCCAACCATAGTAAGCAAGTGAAAGAGCACTGTTTAGAACTCCTGCTACTGCAAGATATGGAGCCCATGACATGACAGAACCTGCATCAATCGCAGAGCCAAAAAGCATCAGTTTGCTCCAAAATCCGTTAAGAGGGGGAACTCCAGCGAGTGCAAGAAGTGATACTACTAAACCAATCGATGTAATTGGCATGCGCTTTCCTAGACCACGTATCTTGTCAAGATGCGAAACTGCCAAAGTTGTAATAATTCCTGCCGCAGCAATGAAGGCTGCTCCTTTCATCACTGCATGGTTTAGTATATGGAAAAGCGAGGCTTGGATTCCAATTTGTGAAAATGGTGCGATGCTTAAACCTATCAGAATGTATCCTGCGTGACCGATGCTTGAATATGCAAGCATTCTAGTAAGATTCTTTTGCATTACTGCAGCCAAGTTTCCAACAGTCATTGTCATTATAGCAATTAACCCAAGTGCAAATGTCCATTCCATATTAAGTGCTGCAGTTCCCATCACAATTACACGCAAGGCTGCAGCAAAGCCTGCTTTTTTTGTGCCCGCAGCTAATAGTGCTGAGATGGTAGGTGGAGCTCCTTCATAAGCATCTGGAAGCCACATATGAAATGGTACAAGGCCCATCTTAAATCCAAAGCCTGCAATGAACATACCAACTGCAAGAAGAGCAAGTGGCATCATGTCCGGACCAAGCTTTGAGAATTTTGAAATTACTTCTGCAATGTTAGTAGAACCAGTAAGTCCGTATGCAATTGAAATGCCATAGATTATAATTGCAGATGACAGGGCACCAAACAAAAAGTATTTGAGTGCAGCCTCGTTTGATGATGGATCCTTTTTCATAAATCCTGCAAGGACGTAAGTTGGAATGCTCATGAGCTCCCATGCCACCAAGAGCATTACCAAATCTGTAGAGTATGCAATAAGCACCATTCCAATAGACGCAAGAAGAATCAGAGAATAGTATACAGCAGGATGTGCCTTATTCCGCATGTAGTTAAACGATCCCACAGTTGTAATTATGGCAACAATAAGCATGGCTATTGCAAAGAATGAGCCAAACATATCGTCAACTAGGACATTTTCTGAAAAGATAGCAGCTGGCATAACATTTTTTGATATGATTTGATATGCAACAAATCCAATAGATGCAATCAAAGCTCCAAATGCTATTGCACCATAAAATGAGGATGAACCTTGTTCTTTTCGTATAACGTTAATTACTGGAAGTATTACACCGACTGTCCCAAGTATTACAGTTATGATTATTGGTGTTGAAGTAAAGTCTATCATCTTTTTCTCCTAAATCAGCAAGAGTAGCACTACAAAGAGCATTCCTGCTCCAAACACGTACAAGTATGACTGCGAGATGCCGGTTTGGGTTCCCTGTATAACTTTAGCACTCCAACTTACTGCTTTTTCTGAACCACGATTCATGCCATCTATTACTGTGCTTTCAAAGTATCTCCAGATTCCCCTTGCAAAGTATAATGGTGCAGTTACAAAACACCAATAGATTATAGAGTTCAGATACCATCTGTTTAGGAAGAATTTGTGTATTGCATAGAAGAATAAATTATAGTTTACAAATTTCACTGGATCCACAAACCTTCCTATATAGAAGATGTATCCAAGCCCAAATCCAACTGCAAATGCTATAAGCGATGCCATAAGTGCAATTGGGTTCACTCCAGCTAGGAACCCTCCAAGAACTGATTCAGATTCCATAGCTACATCTCCATGTTCCGACTGAATTCCAAATGAGTGATCAAGGTATTCTGTGAAAAGGTGATGAATTCCTTGCTCGGCTGTTAATCCTACTATACCCATTCCTATTGTCAGCACTGCAAGTATTCCATACGGCACCCACATCGATGCGCTTGCCTCGTGGATGTGGTGTCCTTCTTTTTCCATTTTTTCTATATGTTTGCTCTTGTTTCCAAAGAAGACCATGCCAATCATCCTTGTGGTGTAAAACGCGGTGATAATTGCCGTGATCAGTGCTATTGCAAATATCGGCATTGCCCAAGTGTTTCCTGATTCATACACCGCTGCAAAGATTGCATCTTTACTCCAAAATCCAGTAGTGATAAACGGAGCTCCCATAAGTGCAAGACCTGCTGCCCACATGAACGCATATGTTTTTCTCATATGTCTTCGCAATCCTCCCATGTCTGTCATGAATCTAGAACCAACAGCATGTAACAATGAACCTGCCGCCATGAACAACGAAGCCTTGAACATTGCATGAGAAATAAGATGGAAGAATCCAGCAGTGTATCCGTCAACAAACTGCTCTGAAAGTCCTGCTATTCCAAGTGCCATCATCATGTATCCGATTTGCGAGCCTGTTGAATATGCAAGAACTTTTTTGATCTCAGGAGAGACCATCCCCTGTGTTGCAAGTAATAATGCCGTTATTGCGCCAACCCATGCAATGATCTCAAAGAATTGGTCCATTGGAATTCCAACTGCTGTGAGTGCAAAGAACAGCGGACCCAGCCTTGCTACCAAAAAGACGCCAGCTTTTACCATTGTGGCTGCATGGATCAAAGCAGAGACTGAAGTTGGACCTGTCATAGCTTCAAGTAACCACTCGTTTAGTGGAAATTGTGCAGATTTTCCTATTGCTCCGCCAAAAAGCAATACAGCCGCAGGAACTAACAAACCCTGTGCAGACATGGAAGTAGCCCACCCAGTGTTTTCGGTTAACTCTCTAAATCCAAAAGTTCCTGCAAATGCAAAAATCAAAAACATTCCCGCAAGCATCATTATGTCTCCAACCTTTGTCATGATGAATGCCTTTATCCCCGCATGTGTTGGTGAATAGTACTGTAATACACCAAGAGCTGTATGACCTTCAGTTCCGACATGATCTTTCTTTTTGTCACTATACCAAAAGCCTATCAAAGCGTAAGAAGCAAGTCCCACTCCTTCCCATCCAAAGAAGAGCTGTAGAAAATTGTCTGAGAGAACAATTAGTTGCATAGAACCAACAAAGAACGTCATCCAGAACCAGAATCTTGTAATGTTTGGATCTCCTTTCATGTAGCCTGTGCTGTACACCATGATCAAAAATGAAATCCATCCAACTACATTTGCCATCAAAACTGCAAGTGGGTCCGCTAGGATTCCAGCTTTTAGACCGATTGATGAGATCCATGGCACTTGATCATGAATTTCATGACCCTCAAGTGCAGCCGGCAAAAGCGTTGCTGCAGAGACTGCGCTCATCAACGCAAAACCTACAGCAACCCAATTTGTTCCTCGTTTTGAGAACTTGGCAACACCTGGAATTATCAGTGCTGCAATGAATGGTAGAATCCAGATCGCCCACACATTTAATCCACCTGCCTCTAAACTAAATCCAAGTACTTCAGTTCCCATAAACTAAACCCCCATAACTCCGTTCATGAAAGGAATTATCTGGCTAAAGAAAATGTCAGGATAGATTCCAACTACTATGGAAAATCCAGCTAGTACCATCATCGGTGCAGTGATGTACCAGCTTGCTTCTTTTGTGTTTGAAAGATTTTCTGGAAGTTTTCCAAAGAATACTCTTTTTATCATCCATAAAATGTAGGCCATGGTAATAACCGTAGATACAAGTCCTAGACCAAATGTAACCATCCTTACTGTAGAACCTTCTTCCACTGCCGTTTGCAGTGCACCATAAAACAGGGTCCATTCTCCCATGAATCCACTTGTTGGTGGAACACCCATTATGGTAAGAGCTCCAATCATTGCACAGACTGCAGTAATTGGCATCTTACCTGCAAGCCCACCAAGCTTTGTCATGCTTCTTGTACCAACTTGTAGTATGATAGCTCCTGCCATCATGAAAAGCAGACCTTTGCCAAGACCATGTGAAACATACATCATTTCAGCTCCAGAAAGTCCAAGTGCAGAAGAAGAACCTATTCCAAAAAGTAGATAGCCCATCTGACTTATGCTAGAATATGCAAATAATCTCTTGATGTCATCTTGCATTAATGCCATTGCACCGCCATAGAACATTGTAGCTAATCCCCACAAGTTCAGAAAAAGAGAAAAGTGTTCATATTGGCCGGGCATCAGCATAACTAACAATCTGAGGAGGCCGTATGCTCCAATTCCAATCATTGCTGGTGATAAGAGTGCGCTAATTGGAGTAGGAGCCTCTGCGTGTGCATAAGGCAACCATATATGGTAGATAAATGCGGCTAGCTTTACCCCAAGACCTATAATTATTGCTACAGCTGCAAATGTAAGAATGTTAGGTGGGATGCTCTCTTCTCTTATGTCCGAAAAGTCAAAGCTTCCAATGTTAAGTCCAATAGCTAGGAATCCCAAAAGGAGAACAACTGCACCAGCATGAGTCCAAAAAAAGAACAAGAGTGCAATTCTTCTTCTTGCACCATATCCATAAAATGCGATTAAAAAGAAAGCTGGAATGAGCATTACTTCAAAGAAGACATAAAATTCTATTAGATTGGTTGCTAGAACAGTTCCAAGCATTCCCATCGCGAAGACAAGATATAGTGCAAAGTAGATTCCGATCTGATTATTTAGATATCCTTTCAGAGAAGATGATTCTATCATTGCAGTTGACGGCCCGTTACCGATCAGCTGTTTTTGTTTGTGCATTTTTTCTTCAAACTGTTCTGTTATTTTTCTAACCATGTACGGTTTTGAGTATAACACAAGCACTGTTGATAGAACATAAATTATGATTGCAAAAGGTGATGCAAGTCCGTCAAGTAAGAATCCAAACTCGCCAAACAGTTGAGTCCATGGATAGTGCTCCTCGTATGTTCCTGAAAATACTGGAGCAATCATTATGGCAGTACAGTAAAGCAGTAATGCAAAAGTAAACCAAGTTGCTGCGTTTGGTCCTGATTTTCTACCAAGGAAGTAGGCTACAGGTGATAGTAACAGCGGTAAAAAGACCGCCTGCAAAAGTACGAATTCCATTATTATCCCTTCAGGCTCCTAAAGTCCGCAATATCGATGTTCTTGTACATCCTATATGCGACTATAATCAATGCAAGCCCCACTGCAACCTCTGCAGCTGCAATTGCTATTGAAAACAGCGCGAGTGTCTGGCCTTGGCTATTTGGTATAAATCTAGCAAATGCAACTACATTGAGATTTGCTGCGTTTACTATCATTTCTATTGCAAAAAGCATTCTTATTGCATTTCTTTTTACAGCTAGACCATATATCCCGATGGCCAAAAGTGCCACTGAAATGATTACAAAATCAATCAGTTCGTTGGCCAGCTGTAACATCCTCCCTTCTTGCTAATACCAAAGCACCAATTACTGCAGATGCCAAAATAAGCGCCATTACAACCAGTGCTGGTGAATAATATGTCAGAAAGTCCTCTCCTATCTCCCTAAAGTCAACAGGTGGAGCATCTATCTCCATTGTCTTTAGTCCAGAACCTATAATTATTGTTCCAATTCCAAGCATTATAACAATCATCAAACCTATGCCAGCG
Organism: Nitrososphaerota archaeon; assembly: GCA_052388195.1. Classification (GTDB taxonomy): domain Archaea; phylum Thermoproteota; class Nitrososphaeria; order Nitrososphaerales; family Nitrosopumilaceae; genus JBBDNF01. Next base: position 9,418 of record JBQTIK010000086.1, read on the forward strand.
TATCTTCTACGTGGATCCTCAATTTTGTTGAAGATAAGTTCACGCCTTACTAACATAACAGTAAACAGTATAAGCACTGCAATTGAGCCAACATAGACTGAAATTTGAAACATTGCAACAAATGGTGCGTCTAAAAGCAAGAAAAATCCTGCAACACCTGCAAGTGTAATCATCAGAGCTATTGATCCATAAATCATTGAACGAATTTCAAGAGCAGCAATCGCAGAACCAATCGTTAAAACAGAAACTGCTAAAAATGTTGCATCAACCATGTGTTGCACCCCGGTCGTCAATCTTTATTTCCACATCTTGAGCTACCTTTGGTTTTACAGCAAGCTGGCTAGGTGTGTAGATCAATGCTTCCTTGGTAAAAGAAGAAAGCTCATAATCATTTGTCATGTATAGAGCATAGAAAGGACACGCGTCTACACATAGCCCACAGAATACGCACTTACCATAGTCAATCTGTGGCATTATTGCTTTCTTGTTGTGTTTCCAAGTCTCGTTTACTTTCACCATAGCTATGGCTTCTGCAATCCCCTCGCACGCGATAGCACAAAGCTGACAACCGGTGCATTTATCATGGAACAATATGTGTCGCCCCTTTAGGCCAGCAATTCCTACCCCCGTTTGAGGATCGAATTGAAAGCCATCCCCTACAAATTTCAGTTTTTGTTCTGGATAACGTAGTGTAAATCGTTTAACTGCAAGGTGTTTTATGCCCGAATTAAGAGCCCGTATGATTCCAGCTGCAGTACTCATTGTATTAATCCTCCCGAGCCCAAGACACCTGCATATAGCAAAGCTAGAGCTATAAAGATGTTAACGAATGCAAGCCCTATCAGTTTGTACCACCCTGTGTGCAAAAGAAGATCTATTCTGATTCTTGGGAATACTCCTCTTGGAAGCAGTATCACCATTATGACTCCAACAGTTTTAATTACAAACCACAAAGTAGCATTTAACATCTCTTGATCAAGTAGAGGAAGGCCTGGGATCTTTACTGTTATTGGACCCATTGTTATTCCTTCTGTGATTATTTCTTCTGGGAATGGAGGCCAAACCATTGGACCATTCCAGCCGCCTAAAAATAAAATTGTGAATAATGCAGCGAAGGCGTATAATTTTACATAGGATCCAAGCTGGAAAAGTCCATACATCATGCCTGAGAATTCTGTTAACCAACCAGCAACAATTTCGCTTTCTGCTTCTGGAAGATCAAATGGGATCCTTTCTAGCTCCGCAAGTAACGTGATGAAAAACACAATAGCGCCAATTGGCATAAAAATAATCCACCAATAGTGTTGTTGTGACTCAACAATTTCTGTCAGGTTTAAGGTTCCGGTTAAAATGACGATTCCAAGAAGGGACAATATTAATGGAATTTCAAATGAAATCATCTGGTGTAGTGCACGTATTCCCCCAATGAAAGGAAACTTACTGTTTGAGGCCCAAGATGAAAGCACTGTTATTATCGGAAAGAAGCCAATAACTGCAAATACTGCTAGTATTCCTACATCGATGTCTGCAACAACCCAGCCTGGGGCGACAGGAATCAAGGAGACTAATGCTGCTGCAGTCCCTACAAAGAGTAAAGGCGCTGCCCAGAAAATTGGCTTGTCTGCCTTGGCAGGAATGATTATTTCTTTTGATAACAGTTTCAATCCATCACTTACCAACTGTAAGATTCCCTCTACTTTACCGCAATAAAGTGGTCCCACTCGAAGCTGCATTTTTGCAAGAAACTTTCTTTCTATGAATATTATAGCAGAGGCAAGAAGTGCCGCAAATCCAAATCCAGGAAATACAGCTATTCTGAAAAAATCTGTATGCAAAAGTGATTTTATAATTGGCAGAGTTCGTGATGGGTCTGCCAACCAAGTTAGTGCAAGGTATGGTGTAAGAAGCTCGCCGTTGATTACTGGAAGCTCGATATAAAATAGTACTATCATTACAATGGGCAGACCAACTAGTGTAAACAGAACTAAAATCCAAAGGATAAGGTCTGTAAGAGATGCGATAAATCTGCTTAACCTAAACTCTGGTGCAATAGTAGACATTTATCTATCAGCCTCCACGGGCCAGTAGTTAAGACTCCAGTAAACTGCTGGCATGTTTCCAAGCTTTTCTCCTTTAAGCAAGTATGGCATACAAATCATATTTCTAAAAGAACCAACGCTTATCTTCACACGGTATGGTTCTGTCTTATTATCGGAAACAACATACATACCAAGTGCACCTCGTCCTGACTCCACTCTACAATATGCTTCATCGTTTCTGCCCTTGGGATTTGGTTTCAGCTTTGTTCTTATGGAACCAGACTTTGGCATCTTTTTTAGTGCATCTTTTATTATTCTACAGCTTTCAAGCATGTCAAGGTATGGTACTCTTGACCTTGCGTAAGAATCACCTTCCTTGAGCACCTGAGACTGGAAATCCAGATTCTCATAAACATCGTAAGGCTCTTTCTTTCTTATATCAAAGTCTACACCAGCCGAGCGTAGAACAGAGCCTGTAACTCCAAGTCTTATTGCATCCATTCTTGATAATATTCCAGTTCCTTCAGTTCTTTGTTTTAAGACAGGGTTCTGGTAGAAAATGTCTTCATATTCTTTTAGTCTTTTTTCAAAATAGTTTACGTGCCTTAGACATTTTTCCTCAAAGTTTGATGGGGTATCGTTTCTTACACCACCCGGAACAAAATATGCATGTGTAACTCTTGCCCCAGACAATGCTTCTAATAGATCTATAAACAGTTCTCTATCACCCATTGGCCACATATACATTGTTGAATTACCTAAGAAGATTCCATAGATTCCAAGCCAGTACAAAGTGTAAACACAACGGTTCAGCTCAGATGCTATGACACGAATGTATTTTGCCCGCTCTGGCACTTCAATTCCTAAAAGTTCCTCAACTGCAAGACAATATGGATACAAGATATTACAAGAATCGTGTATTACAGGTCTTTCAAGATGTGGAATATTTTGTATATAATTTCTGTATTCGGCCATCTTTTCTTCTCCACGGTGCACATATCCAGGATCTGGATCACATGAAACAATGTAATCACCATCAACTTTGATAATAAGCCGCATATGACCAGAACCAGGATGTTGTGGACCAACATTTAGAGTCATGATTCGTTCATCTACTTTCTCAAGTTGGATTCCTGGGGGTAGTTGTGTTGTCATGCTATCCTTCCCTTTATCCTAAAGTCCTTTCTTAGTGGTGGAACGTCTGCCCAATCCTCTGGCAAAAGCAGTCTTCTGTTGTCCGGATGTCCTTCAAAGTATACGCCAAGCATTTCAAAACACTCTCTTTCATGAAATTCTACACTGTAAAATATGTCTCTCAAAGAAGGCATTCTCGTGCTGTCTTTTCCTGGATTTGGAACATCTTCTCTTGGCAGTCTTGTTGCCAAAGTCAGTATTTGTTTTGCAAGTTGTTGGTCTGAGTATGAACCCAAGTGATAGACGACTTCGATTTCCTTTGATTCTGGATAGTCTACCCCACTTACAGACTCAGCATGATCAAAATTTAGTTCATCTCGTATGTATGATGCAACATCCAAAATGTCTTCTTTCTTGGCGTTTATCCTTATTCTATTTGGTTTGATAAAACCGATTACAGTTTTTGTGCCAAACTTGGAGACAATCCTACTTGCAATAGATTTTTCAAAAGTTGGTTCTGGAACTAGTGTAGATTCCTCTTTTTTTGCAACTTCTGGATGTGATTCCTCTTCTACAGTTTCACTGGGTTTAGCATTAGTTTTTTTTTTAGAAACCATTACTACCTAACCTTCATTCGCTTAATTTTTTCTTGCAGTAAAATGCATCCTTGTATAAGAGTTTCAGGTCTAGGGGGACAGCCTGGTACATATACATCCACAGGAATTATTCCATCAATTCCTGGTAGTACATTGTACGAATCAAAATACAGCCCTCCAGTGATTGCGCATGCGCCCATAGCAATAACATATTTTGGATCTGGCATTTGGTCGTATACCATTCTGAGTCTTGGTGCCATCTTTCTGGTTATGGTTCCTTGTACTACAACCAAGTCACACTGTCTTAGAGAACCAAAGGCTTCGATGATTCCAAATCTTTCGACATCCCATCGTGAACCAGATGCGGCTCCAAACTCTAAGCTACAGCATGCAGTCTCTATGTGTACTGGCCAAAGTGACCATAGTCTACCCCAGTTGAGGGCATAACCAAGCGGCTTGTCAATTGCTTTTATAAGAACGTCTCCTAACTTGCCGACAAATACATTTGCCGAATTTGCTGCCGACTGTGGAGTTATTAGTTCTTTTAGCAATTTCCGTCCCTGATTCCAATATGCGGTAGATTTGATTTAAGAGTTACCAAATATTTCTTCTCCCTGATTGATACAGCGCAAAGGCAAATGAAGCAAACATTATTCCTAAAAATGCAATGATTGGAAGAGTTGCTGATTTTGGCAGATTTAATAGGGTACTTCCCCACGCATACAGAAAAATTGACATAACATCGAAAACCACAAACATCAAAACATATGCATAATATTGCATCATGAAATGTGTTCTGCCCTCACCACTTGGTACTTGACCACATTCCATCGGCAGAAACTTGACAGGATTGCTTCTTCGTCTTGGAGCAATCATTCTAGATAGTATAAGGGCGGGGGCTGTTGCTACAATTGCAAATCCAAACATCAGCAGAACTGGGCTGAAACTATCAGCTACCTCTCCAACCAAAGTAGCTAAAAAGCCAACCGGAGAGTATAAAAAGCTATGCGCCTTTCTCGATCATTTTAGTGTAGAATCAAGACTTCAGATTTTTCTATATATTATCTATCGATGGGTTCTAGCAAATATTGACTAAAATGAATTTAATGGTGTGAATGCCCACAGCCACACGAGTCGTGATTGTGCTCCATTTTATGCGAATCTTTTTCCATACATCGAGAACATTTCTCAGAACCTGTTGGAGAAAAGAATCCAATTCCACATGATATGCATTTCATGCTTGGCATGTAGTCACTACATAAGACCAGTATTTATTGATACGCAGTCTCAGAAAATCTTAATGATTGATATATGACAGCTGCAAACCCCCTTACCATGGCAGTAAACGTAGGAGATAAGGCTCCAAGTTTTACCTTAGTAGACACAGACTTGAAGATGCGAAGTCTTGATGAGTTTAAAGGGAAAAAGGTTGTACTGTCATTTTTTGTAGCAGCAAGCTCACCTGTGTGCACAAAAGAGATGTGTACTTTTCGAGACTCTTGGGATCAGATATCAAAACTAGGTGCACAAGTTATTGGAATAAGTAACGATGGGCCATTTGCAAATAAGGCCTTTGCAGAAGCACATCATCTAAACTTCCCAGTACTTGGTGACTACAAAAGTCAAACCATACGTGAATATGATGTACTAATGCCAGATCTTTTGCATGTGAAAGGATACGATGCAGCCAAACGTTCAGTTTTTATTGTTGATGAGAATGGCAAAGTAGTCTACAAGTGGGTTTCTGACAACCCCCTGATAGAACCAAACTACCAAGAAATAATCAACTTTCTCAAAAAAGGAAATTAATTTCCTTATTCTATTTTAAAATTTTATTTTAAAGAATATTACTAGCGTCGGTTCTTTTTTTATTCTATTTCCATAAGAACATCATTTTTTGCTACTGAGGCGCCTTGTTTTATTTTTATAGTTTTTATTACACCATCCTTATGTGACTTGATGGAAACTTGCATCTTCATTGATTCTAATACACATAGCACATCTCCTTTTGTCACTCCATCACCAACTTTTGCGTTTATTGACACAACTCTTCCAGGAATCTGGCTTCGTAAGTTTACCTGAGATTTTTCGCTTTCCTCAGCTCCAGAACTTTTGTATACTATCTTATCCAAATCTGAGTGCTTATCAAATGTTATTTGAACACCGTCTATCACCACGGTCATCTTGGCAGTGTTATTATCAAGATATTTTGCGATATGATATGTATTGTCAAGCATAAACTCTATCCTAACAGAAGTCATGTTTAGGATCTTGAGTTTTTGTTCTTTTCCTTGAATTTTTATTAAATATTCAGAATTACCAAGATTTTGCACAAGCTCAGCATCAAACTTTTGTCCAAGATTTTCTATTCTGAATTCCATTTTTATGTCCTATCCAGCTAGCTCTTCCAACGTATGTTGTGGCCAGTATGTGGTTTAACCGTGCCTTTGAGAAATTCTGAATATATCACTGCAGCTGCAAGAGCTGCTTCCGTGTTGTGTGAGATTTCGCTTTTCATTTCATCACGTAATCTATCTAATATCTTGAATCGATCAAGAAAGTCGGTGGACAGATCTCCTTTGATGAATTCATTACTATCAAGAATTGTTTTGTATAATGGGATGGACGTCTCAACACCTTCTATGTAAAAATCAGAAAGTGCCAGTCGCATTCTTTGTCTTGACTCTTCAAAAGTTTCCCCCCACGTGATAAGTTTTGCCATGAGGGAATCATAGTATGGAGATACTGTACAGCTGGGGTAGAGGTACGTATCAACTCGTACACCAGGACCAGATGGAATATTGACGTCTGGAACAGGTCCTGTTGATGGAGCAAAGTCAAGAAATGTGTCTTCTGCATTTATTCTGCATTCTATTGCACATCCTTTAAGCTTCAAATCTTTTTGTTTGAAGGGAATTTCTTTGCCATTTGCAATGTCAATTTGTAGTTTTACCAGATCGAGCCCTGAGACCATCTCTGTTACTGGATGTTCTACCTGAAGTCGTGCGTTGATCTCAATAAAATAAAATGTCCCATCATCAAGTCGTAGAAACTCTGCAGTTCCCGCATTTTCATAATCAACTGCAATTGCTGCGTTTACTGCAAGCTTTCCAACTTCATCACGGATTTTTTGATTAACTACAGGAGATGGGGACATCTCAATCAGCTTTTGATGTCTTCTTTGAATAGAACACTCTCGCTCAAAGATGTGTACCGCGTTTCCGTGTTTATCTCTAAACAGTTGAAACTCTATGTGTCTGATTTTTGGTAGGAATTTTTCGACAAAGAGTGCAGATTTTCCAAATGCAGCTTTTGATTCTCCTGATGCAACCTCAAAGGCTTCTTTTAGCTCCTTTTCATTGTTTACTAGTCTAATTCCTCTTCCACCTCCTCCAAAGACTGACTTTAACAGAACAGGATAACCTATTTCATGAGCAATGTCAAGTGCCTTTTCTACTTCTTCCACTATTCCTGGACTTCCTGGCACAGTAGGCACTTTTGCTTTTGCCATTGCATCTTTACAAAGCATCTTATCACCACAAAGCCTCATCGATTTGCCAGACGGTCCAATAAAGTTTAGTTTTCTTTTCTCACAAAGATCTGCAAAGTCAGCATTCTCTGAAAGAAATCCATAACCTGGGTGAATTGCATCTGCGCCTGAATTTAGTGCAACCTCGACTATTTTTTCCATGTTAAGGTAGCTTTGTGATGGTGCAGCTTGTCCAATATGATATGCTTCTGATGCTAGCTTGACATGTCGTGAGTTTATGTCTTCATCAGAATAAACTGCAACAGACTTTATACCAAGAGCTTTGCATGCTTTTATTACGCGTATAGCAATCTCTCCCCTATTTGCTATCAAAATTTTTTCAATCATGTGCATCACAGATTTATGTTACCATGCTTGCGTGGAAGTCTTTTTTCTCGTTTGTTTGCAAGCGCCTCTAAGGCTTTTATTATCATTGGTCTTGTTTCAGCAGGATCTATTACAGAATCAACTGTTCCATATGATGCTGCAACGTATGGATTGGCAAACTTTTCTGTAAAATTATCTACGAGCTGTTTTTTTAGTGTTTCAGGATCTTTTGCCTGTGCAATTTCCTTTCTGTTCATTATTTTTACTGCAGCTTCAGAACCAAGGACCGCAATCTGAGCAGTTGGCCATGCATAGTTCATATCGGTTCGTAGGTTTTTGCTACCCATAGCTATGTAGGCACCACCATATGCCTTACCAATGATTGTAGTTATCTTCGGAACTGTAGCTTCACAATATGCATACAAAAGCTTACTTCCATGCCTAATTATGCCACCATGTTCTTGTTGGGTTCCCGGCATGTATCCTGGAGTGTCTACAAAAGAAACAATTGGTATGCTGTAACAGTCACAAAATCTGACAAACCTTGCTGCCTTATTAGATGAATCAATATCCAAAGCTCCTGCAAGTACCATTGGTTGGTTTGCAACAACACCAACCGTTCTGCCATTCATCCTACCAAATCCAACTATAATATTTGTTGCAAATAGTTCATGTATCTCAAAAAATACATGGTTGTCCAACACAGAATGAATTATTTCTTTCATGTCGTATGGCTGTAGTGGATTTTCCGGCACTATGTTTATCAAGTTGTTATCAAGCCTATTTGGATCGTCATCAGTTAGCACAACAGGAGGTTCTTCTGTATTATTTTGCGGCATATAAGACAAGAGGGTTTTTACATGGTCCATGCATTGATATTCATTTTTTACAACAAAATGTGCGACTCCACTATTTTTTCCATGTGACATTGCACCCCCAAGCTCATCAAATGACACTTCTTCACCAAGAACTGTTTTAACAACTTCAGGTCCAGTAACAAACATGGTAGCTAACTTGTCAACCATTATGACAAAGTCCGTCATTGCTGGCGAATACACAGCGCCACCTGCAGAAGGTCCTATGCTTGCAGTTATTTGCGGTACAACCCCTGACGCAAGCTGGTTATGGAAAAATATGTCAGCAAATCCATCAAGGCTTAGAATTCCCTCTTGAATTCTTGCACCGCCAGAGTCAATAATTCCTATAATTGGACAGCCAACACGCACAGCATGATCCATTATTTTTGTTATTTTTTTTGCACCCATCTCGCTGAGTGTTCCGCCAAGCACAGTAAAATCATACGCAAAAAGAAATACCTGCCTTCCGTTTACCGTTCCATAGCCTATGATTACTCCATCGCCAAAGAACTTTTTGTCCTGCATATCAAATTCGTGGTAGTGATGAGTTGTAAGGGCATCAATTTCCGTAAAACTTCCTTCGTCAAGTAAAAGATCAATTCTTTCTCTAGCTGTGAGCTTTCCTTTTTCATGTTGGGACGCAATTTTATCTTCCCCGCCACTCTGATTTGCCAATCTACGTTTTTGCAAAAAATTTTTGATTTTATCAGAGTGCATGATGAGACTTAGAAGCGCTTTATAACCTATATTAATTTAATCGGGTGTTATTCTCTTAATCCGTCTCGTCCGCCTTTTGCAGTTCTAAATACGTTCATACCAACATGATAATTTTCATACAAAGATTCCGTGTTTTCAGATCCTCTTCTACAAGACGTACTTGTTCATTTGTTGCATTAGGATCTGACTTTAGTGTTCTAGTTTTCTTTTGTTATTTTAAAGCACATTTTCTATGTCTAAACTTTAAGATTTAGAGTTGGAAATTTTTTAGCAAGTGCCTTTCGATATGACATAAACGCATCATTAGTGTCACTACATTTTTTACATATACATAGCTGTGATACTTTGGTAAGATCGCAATCAGCTCTAAATTCACACTGGGGACATCCTGCAGATCCTCCACAGACAAGGCACCTAAGCTCTAGTACTTCCGCACATGCTTGATGTTTTATTCCAATTCCTTTTGCCCACAAGCCTATTTCATTTACCTCAACTTTCTTTTTACACACTATACAAGTGCCTGGAAACTTCATTGGCATCTTACGCCAGCTCATTTAAGTAATGCCATCTCCTTTTCTAAAATTTCTTTATAGGACTCATCAAGACCCAAGTCAAGTGTCTTGTTTTTCATACAGAACAAAAAAAATGGAAAATAATAAGTTGCAAAGTCACTCCTTGAAACATGCATCTTCTTTGCAAGAGACGATGCCAGTTCTTTTATTGCCTTGCCATCCCACCTCAACCTATTAAGAAGAGGCCACGACAAATTGAACTGCGAATATCTTGCAGCTGTGCCTTCTTTATACAAACCAAGCAGTATTGAATCCAGATACCTCAAAAGCCGCCATTCTTGATTCCTTATTATTTTTCCATAAATCATGTCTGTCTCTGAAATAACTTCAAGCATTTTTTGAAGTTCCTCTTTTGAAAGCTCACTTGTTATCACACTTGAGTAAAACGCATCAATCTTTTCTCTTGGATCAATTCTTAGTGAATACAATATAGCACGCGCTTCGTCAATTGATTTAGCCTTGAAAAAGGCATTTACTGATTCTTCCACGTCCATTGTTACAAAGGATTTTTCTGTTTGTGGTTCAAATCCTGTAACAAGGGCTTGTGCAGAATTAAGCATTGATCTTATATCTCCTCTTGATTCTATTACGAGCTTTAGAATTGTGCCTATCCCAAGTGATGTGCCTTCTTTTTTGAGAATCGTTTCAAGGCAAAGTCGTAAAAGTCTAGGCGGGATGGGCTTGAGTTGAATTGTTTTTGTTGCTTTTTTGATGCTTTTCATCTTATCCGTTCTGTCAGAATTTGCAGCTAAAACTATTGGCACTGTTGGTTCTTTTAGGATATCAACAAGTGTTTCTACTCCCCCATAATCAGACCTTCCATGAATGCCGTCTACTTCATCCACAAAGATCATCGATTTGCCAAGAAGACTTGCGTTGCCAAGTACAGGACCAAGTACATCTTGAATTCTTTGTTTGCTTCTTACATCACTTGCATTAAGTCCTATTAGATCATATCCAAACTGTCTTGCACAAAGTGTTGCAAGCGTAGTCTTTCCTATTCCTGGAGGACCCACAAGTAAAATGGGCTTACTTCCTTTCATCCATTTTCCAAGCCACTCTACAAACGATTCTCTTGCTTCCTCGTTTCCGACCATGTCAAGCAAATTTTTTGGTCTGTATTTTTCTGACCACATCATGTATATCACTTTGGAAGATTGGCAGAAAATTCTGACCACATGTTTTTCTTTTCTAATTGATTAAACCAAAACATGTTATAGTGTTCTACAGTAAGAAATAAAAATTCAAGAAAATTTCTGTGCGAAAAATTTTCTGGTAATAATTCAAGTGCAAGTCTGGCCTCACTTAAATAAAGATCACTTTTTTGCATGGTAAGCTCAAATCCCTTTTTCACGTCATTTGTAAGTAAGCTATAGTAAAGTGGCCATGAAGGAATCTTGACAATTTTGTTTTTTATCGAGTCTTCTATCTCGTTTCCACATCCAACAGATTCAGCAGCCTTTGCCATGCCAAGATAGAATATTTCACCAAGCGGTTTTCTGGCAAGTGCCATGTTTCGCCCCGCAGTGCCCATGACTGCCCTGTATTTCTTATAACACTGCATCATGTCTTCTTCCGATATGTTAGTAGGCATCGTTTTTAGTTTGAAATCAAGATACTGACCAACTCTCGCATCTTTGAATCCATGTTCAAACTCTTCAAGAACAGTCTGACCACCCTTTGCTATTTTGTCTCTAGCAAGTTTTAGTAAATATGGATTCATCAGTTTATAATCGTCTAGATATTCTACGTCTTCGTCTTTATCCATTATTCTGTCCATTGGTTCACTCAAGTCTATGGCAATGATGTGTCCATCAATTATGTTTGTTCGTAGTTGTGGATCTTCCTTGTCACCATAATATTTTGATGATGCGTCATAAAGTGCACTAAACACTGGAAATGTCATCTTGACAAAGTTTGAGTTTAAAATCCGTGATACTCTGTCTTTAAGTGTATCATGATTTTCAAGTCGTGATTTTATCTTATCTATCTGGTGGGATTGCTCCAATATTATATCATGTGAACTAATTTCTTCTGCAAATTTTTGTTGCGTTGAATTTGGGGATGGATCTGATTTTATTTCCCTTAGTAAATCTTCAGTGAATCTTTTCACAAAGTTTGGGAATTCTTCTTCTGTTTCTTTTTTATACTTATCAAATTGTTGGTAGCCCTTGCTTTTGAAAAGTGCCTGTTTCATGATTTCTTTTCCTGGTTTTGTGCTCAAGAGTGCTTCCTTGCTAAAAATTGACTCGTCTTTACTACTCACATAATGGCAAATCTTGCCTTGCTATTTATGCATTAAGATGGTTTTGAAATTATTTGAAATAAATTAGGACAGAAATCAGGAAAGCCGTGAAAGTAATAGAGATATTACAAGAAGCATCGAGACGAGTATACAATAACGTAAAGGATCTTGCAGGTACAAAAGAATCAGGTGGAAATTTTGGCAGAGGTGCAGGTGGAGACATATCAAGAAGAATAGATATTGTTGCAGAAAAAACAGTTCTTAATTATCTAAGAGAAATAAAATTTGATTGCATAGTTCTTGGTGAAGAATGTGGTCGTGTTGAACTTTCAAAAAAACCTAAGGGGTTTATTATCATGGATGCAGTAGATGGGTCTACAAATGCAGTAAGAGGAATTCCCTTTTTTTGTTGTTCGCTAGCCTTTGCTACCGAAAACAAACTTAGTTCTGTGACCGATGGTGTAGTTGTAGATCTCTCTAAGGGAGATATGTACTATGCAACTAAAGGTAGAGGTGCTTTTCTTAATGGAAAGAGAATTTACGTCAATAAGGATAAGAAGCCTATGTATGTAGTTGTCGGCCTTGACATATCTGGAATTTCACACAAGATGCTTGAAAAAATATCCCCAATAATATCAGCATCAAACCACATTAGACATTTGGGAGCAAATGCGTTAGAGCTTGCAATATTTGCTCGTGGTTTGGTAGACGTTTTTATTGATTTAAGGGAGAAGCTCAGAGTCACAGATATTGCTGCTGGACGGTTAATTGCTTTAGAAGCTGGTGGATATGTTGTTGATAAAAATGGAAAATCCTTGGATTCGTCGCTTAGTTATAATAAAAAGATCTCCTTTATTGCTGCGGCAAATAAAAAAATTCTTAATGATGTAAAAAAGAAATTAAAAATAGATAACTGGTAAATAGCTATTGAAATCATAACTAATTACATTTTTCCACGACAAAATTGTGTCACAACGTTCAATCGTTTTTGAATTAAAATAATGGCGCCCTTGGCGGGATTTGAACACGCGTCGAGGCCGTGACAGGGCCCCATTCTAGACCGGGTTTTACGAGGAATGGATTTCCTCCATGCCTCACTATACTACAAGGGCGTTGGAGAAATTGCGCGAAAATCCGAGTTTAAAGGTTTCTATTAAATCAAAAAATTTTGTAAAAGACTAAATTATACACAACTGTCAAACTTCGCTGTGGGTTCGTAGCTCAGCCAGGTAGAGTACCGGACTTTTAATCCGGCTGTCCGGGGTCCGAATCCCCGCGAACCCGTTTTAAACATTTTATTAGCTAAAAAGAAGATCTGAGATGAATCAATTTTTGTTCTTACGTCGGTTACCTTGGGTGCTATATTGCCTAGTAAGATTCTAAATCTAACCAGAACTAAAAATAAAAAGAGGGCTAACTAACAGAGGCCTAGTTCTGGGAATTCAGCTTGCTTTACTCCCAAATCATGCTGGAGGGTTCTAATTTTTTTAGCATATTCAGTCATTTTCGAGGAATCAGACTGTACTTTTGCAATCTTGTAACCTCTCCATGCTTTCTTTAGTGCTCCCCAGGTCTGACCTACAGTGTAGTTAGGTTTTTCCGATTGTTGGTGTATGAATTGAAACATACTGTACATCTCGTTACAAGAATTTTTTATCTACAGCCATGTGAATCAAAATCAATGTAAAAGTCAAGATTACTACATCAAAATCTGGTTTTTGTGTTTATAAATTTGGCAAAAAATTCAGATTGGGAGATTATTCACAGATTATTTTGTTAATGTTTTTACCTTCTTAGCAAGATTTTCAAAGGCAATTTTGACTTCATTTGTCCTTTTTGCAGTGCCGACCCTGTAGGCTTGAATCTTTTTTTTCCTGTCCAAAATCATCCGTTTTTGTTCTGACTTACCGGCGGAACCATGAGAGGTCCTCTCATTGAGTGACGAATGAACTGTCATAGCTTGTATGATTTTATATAGTTCTGTTGCTTTAACTCCACCATCATTTAGAGACTTTCGTATTTCTGAGACAGAGAGGGAAGAGAGTGGTTTTTTTGATTTTGATGCAGTCTGTACTAGCTTCCCAACTATCTTATGAGCAACCCAAAATGGAATCCCAACCTTTAAAAGATTCTATGCTATATATA
>JBQTIK010000087.1:0-3637 GCA_052388195.1 Nitrososphaerota archaeon
CAGTGCTTGTGTTAGTTTTTCGTTGACCTCTTCTTCTGAACCATAGTGCACTACTGAGTCATATCCAGTATCTTCCAGTTTGTAGATTCTCGGTTGTGATTTTCTTGTAGTTTGATCAATATTATCTAAACCAGCAAACCAGTCTCTGGTGTTTATGTCATTATACGTTGGACAAGGTTGAAGAACGTCTAGAAAAGCAAGACCCTTGTGTTTGACTGCAGCTATAATCAAATCCTTTAGTTGTCTTACATCGTAAGAATAGCCTCTTCCTACAAATGTAAAGCCACTGGCAATTGCCAAGCCTATTGGGTTTACAGATTGATTTACATTAGGTTGTGGTAGTGATTTTGTTTTTAGTCCCAGTTGAAGGGTAGGAGATGCTTGTCCTTTTGTGAGTCCATACACCGCATTGTTGAATATTATGTATGTCATGTCCACATTTCTTCTACCTGCGGCAACAAAATGACCAGCACCTATTCCCAAACCATCACCATCCCCCCCCGCAACTACAATTGTCATTTCAGGGTTTGCAAGCTTGGCTCCTTGTGCAAATGTTAGAACGCGCCCGTGCAAAGTATGTATTCCAAACACGTTGATAAAATGTGATGTTTTACCTGAACAACCTATCCCAGAAAAGATTGCGGCCTTATGTCTTGGAATTTTCATCTCCGTTAATGCCATCTGTATTGCGTTTACAATACCGAAGTCTCCACAACCTGGACACCAATCATTGTGAACTTCAGTTTTATAGTCAGATAATTTAGGCTCCAAATGTCAACACCTCTCTTTTTTCTGCCTTATTTTCTAGAATTTTTTTAAGTGAGTCATAAATTTCTGTGCATGTCATAGGCCTGCCAGTATATTTCAAAATGTAATAGTCTACTTTCTTGTCCAAATGTTCATTTAATAAAGAACCAAGCTGGCCTGATTGATTTGCTTCTATGTCTATGATGGTTTTAACTCCTTTAAGCAAAGACTTTACATGATCTGTTGGAAAAGGTAGTAGGAGCTTTATTTGAATAAACCCTACTTCAAGTCCTTCTTTTTTTAACATCTCAAGAGCATCTAGAATTGGACCTTTGTTTGAACCCCAGCTAACTATACAAAACTCTGATACTCCATAGCTTACTGCTTGGTCTTCTTTTGGTATTGTTTTTAGAACCAAATTAAGTTTTGAGGCTCGTTTGTTCATCATTTGAACTCGATTTACTGGATCTTCTGAGATGTGACCTTCCTCGTCACTTTCATCACCAGTATTCCAAAATATACCGTTTTCAAGCCCTAGTCTAGAACGAGGCGATATATTGTCTTCTGTGAAGGCAAATCTTTTGTAATCACCACCTTCTATTTTCTCAAGCAGCTTACCTCTGTCAATTGTTATTAGGTTAGGATCGAATCTCTTGCATGTTGCTACCGTACTTGCAATGAACTTGTCCATCATATGTATTACTGGCATCTGGAAAATTTCTGCAAAATTGAAACATTTAGCAGTATCATAGAAACTTTCTTCAATGTCACCTGATGCATATACAATTCTTGGAAAGTCGCCGTGTCCTGCATGTATCGCAAACATCAAGTCATCCTGCCCATGTCTTGTTGGAAGACCTGTTGATGGTCCACTTCTTTGGTATAACGTAACCACAATTGGTACTTCATTTATTCCTGCCCAACCAAGGGCTTCTGCCATAAGAGAAAATCCTGGTCCTGATGTGCTTGTTGCAGATCTTGCACCTGTTAGAGCTGCACCAATCATCATGCCAATTGCAGAAATTTCATCTTCAGTTTGTACTACTATGGTAGATCCTGGCCTGTTATTTGTTACATCAAAGACCTCGTTTGACTCCAAAAATACACTCTCATCAGAAGCGGGTGTAATAGGATAGTATGACTGAAATCTGCACCCAGAGGCTATCTTACCAATACCTGTAGCTTGATAGCCTTGAACCAGAATCGTGTTTGGTTCCTTTTGAATGGATGGAAGCGTGTACCTGAACTTGGGAAACTTTACTGTTGCAAAATTATATGAATAATTTGCTGCCTGTTTATTCATCTCAGCTATCTGTGGCTTGGCAGAAAATACAGACCCAACTGATTTTAAAAGGGTCATAGGTTGAAGCCCCAAAAGTCCTAGTGAGACAGAAACTGCTATCACGTTTAGCATTCTGAACATATTACTAATCTTTGGGTTTTGCATCTCTTCTGCTAAATTTGCTAGAATACTCTTAAACGAAACAGGGTAGAGCTGGATTCCTTTATCTTTGCATAAATCTATCATTCCTTGTACTGTAAGTTCTTTGTTTTTAGAAGAAAGAAGCTTTGTTAATCTAGACTTGTATGCTTCATCTAGTGTAGAGACATCATCGGTTTTTATTTGTATAAGTTCAGAATCATATACTATAGCTCCATCAGAACATACATCATCTGCATGTCTAAATAGTGTCTCAGCATCAAAAGCCACAAGCATTGTTATATTGTTAACGTTTGAACGGATCTTTTTGTCAGACACACGAACTGCAAAGTAGCTGTGCTCACCTTTGATGTTAGAATAAAATTCTCGTTTCCCAAATATTTTTAATCCCATTCCAGCACAAGCACCGGCAAAAATGTTGGCGGCAGTTTCCACACCACTTCCTTGCGGACCGCCGATAACCCACGTTATGTCTGTTGATTGCATAAATGATTTGAATTTTGATCAAATATTAACAATGCGATATGATTAACCACCAGTAGCAGCGTCAAAAAGAGCACATTCACACTTGTCACGTTCCCCACAAAAGGGGCAAACGCAGACACACTTCTCTAAAGGATTTCCACATTGTATGCACAGAGCAAACTCTTCTTTGCGCTTCAAGTGGACAATATTAGAACAACATGTTATAAATGCTTTTTAGAAAGAAATTATCGGATCAAACTTAAAACTTGTTTATTCCACAGAAATATGAGATTGAAGGTTTTACTCACAAGAAAACTACATGATTTTGCAGTTAAAGAGCTCAAAAAAAGATACCGTGTAGAGATCAACCGTGGCAAGATTCCCATGCCAAAAACGGCACTTGTTTCAAAAATTAAGGACAAGGACGGTCTTGTCTGCTTTCCTTATGATACTGTGGATCGTGAAGTACTTGAGGCAGCAACGAATCTCAAGGCCATTAGTACTTTTAGTGTAGGATATGACCAGATAGACATCAAATATGCCATCAAGAAAGGAATTATTGTAAGCTACACCCCCGAGATTTTGACAAGAGCAACAGCTGATCTTACCATGGCACTAATACTTGCTCTTCTAAGAAGAGTGGCAGAAGGGGATAGAACCATTCGTAATAACAAGTGGAAGGTAATTTTTGGTGCTTATGACTTTCTTGGAACTGATCTTTATGGTAAGACCCTTGGAATCTTGGGGATGGGCAGGATAGGAAAAGCTGTTGCAAAAAGAGCTAAGGGTTTTGAGATGAATGTCTTGTATCACAACAGAAACAAATTGCCAAATGTAAAAGAAAGGAGACTTGGAATAAAATATGCTAGCCTAGATCATCTATTCAAAACTAGTGATATTGTAAGCATACATGCGCCATACACAAAGCAAACACATCACCTTGTAAATTTAAAATTGTTAAAAAAAATGAAGCGAACAGCATTT